>JBKPIZ010000261.1:0-7707 GCA_046730495.1 Pseudomonadota bacterium | reverse complement strand
GAACAAGGCCGAGTGGGTGGCTAAGGGGTGGTTGCCGACGACCTGAGGGGAGCCTGACAGAGGAGAACCCGGCGGTCAATTTAACGCCGCACGGGTGGTGCTAGTGATCGTCTGAACTACTCTACGAGCGCCGAAACTCTCTCGCTTTTTAGCGCCCCGGAAACTTGTGCGAACTTCGGGTTCAAAAGCGGCACTAGGATAGAGCTCTAGTGTCCTTATCGATTCCGAAGTTCGTACAAGCGCTCCGCAAAACGCTTACGAACTTCGGAATCGGGACACTAGAATCGACAATGAGCGAAAGGCCGAGAGTTTCCGCGCTCGTAGAGTTCACACGGTCACTTGCACCGCCCATGCGGCGGTAAATTGACCGCCGGGTTCTCCTCTGTCAGGCTCCCCTCAGGTCGTCGGCAACCACCCCTTAGCCGCCCACTTGGCCAAGCGTTGCCCTGTCTTGTTCCGGCCCGCGCCGGACCGATGGGGTATGGTCATGGACGATCTCAATCTCTTCAGCTTCCTGATCTTCATTGCTGGCGGATTCGCGGCATCGGTCATTACCGCGCTTGCCGGTTTTGCCTTCGGAGTCATCGCGGCCGGTCCGTGGCTGCACGTTCTCACGCCGTCGCAAACGACGGCGCTGATCGTCGCCTACGGTCTACTGGTGCAAGGCTATTCGGTATGGAAGCTGCGCACGGCCATCAACATCGGCCGACTGTTTCCGTTTTTGCTCGGTGGCGCCATTGGCAGTGCGCTCGGTGTTGAGTTGCTGAGCTGGGTGAGCGCGACGCATTTACGCCTTGGCGTGGGCGCGGTGCTTATCGCCTACGGCGGCTACGGTCTGCTGCGTCCGAATTTGCCGAGTTTTGCTGGCGCGAGCCGATTCATCGACGCTCTTGTCGGCTTTTTCGGCGGCGTGCTCGGCGGCGCCACCGGACTTGCCGGAATTGTGGTCATGATCTGGTCGGGACTGCGGGGATGGTCGAAGGATGAACAACGCGCCGTATTCCAGCCCGCCGGCGTTGCCAACTTTGCGATGATCGCGCTTTGGATTGGCGGCGTCGGCGCGCTCGACCGCGACACCATGATTTTGTTTGCGACCGGTTTGCCCGCGATTCTGGCCGGGCTGTGGATCGGTTTCGCACTTTACAGAAAGACCAATGAGGCGGGCTTTCGGAAGATCGTTCTCATTCTGCTGTTGGTTTCCGGAGTAACGCTGTTTTTTTAATGCTCCGATCATGCCGCGAATCTGCAACACGATACCTGTCAGCTGCGCGCGACCCTCTCCTCCGGCGGCTTGATATGGCGGAACGATAGCAGCATTGCCGCGTCGTCAACAATTTTAAGCGCGCCGCAGATCACCACGGGGGCGCCGAGAAACGGGCCGCCGAGCAAAACGCCGGCAAGAGCCGGGCTCAGTGACGAGGCAAGGCTTCGCGGTACCGCTGTGACACTTGCCGCGGCCGGCCGCTCCGGCGGGGTCACGACCGCCATGACATAAGAGCTTCGCGTCGGCACATCCATCTGCGACAGCGCTGAGCGCAACAGCAGAAAGCCAAGCGCCGCGGTCAGATTCGGTGAAAACGCCGCGAGAATGAGAAAGAGGCTCGAGGGAATATGGGTGAACACCATTGTGTTCACCAAGCCAATGCGCCGCGCGATTATGGCCGCCAGCGGATACGAGAAGGCGCTGAGCACACCGGACCAGAAAAAGAACAGGCTGGCGGCGGCGAGCGACATATCGAAGCGTTTGAAAAGCCACACCGCGAGCAGTGACTGGACAACAAATCCGCCGGCAAATGCATCAACGCTGAACAGGGCGGCAAGCTTGTAGACGACGCCGCGCGAGACATTTAACGGCGCTGCTGCGGCTCTGTGCTCGACATGGCCGCGCGGCAAACAATAATAGATGCCCGCACTGGCAAGGCCGAAAGCTGCATAGGCATAGAACATCGTCCGCAGCGCGGCGAGTTCGCTCACGCCGATACGCGTCAGCAGCTGCGGCGCCGCCGCGGCCAGAGCGCCGGCGGCCATCGAAAAGGCTCCGATCAGGCTATAGCGCGCGAATATCCGCGTGCGGTCATGATCGGCTGCACCCTGCGCCAGCGCGGCGTGCTCGATCGGTATGAGAACGCCGATGTCGCCGGTCGATGGATTGACTGTGCCGAAAAAGGCCACGGCGACGAGAAGCCCGATCTGCTCGAAGGCCGGGAACGCGATACCGGTTGCGATCATCAAGACCGCGCCGGCGATCAACAAACGACGAAGATCGTGGCGCGGTGCAACAAGGCCAATGCCGAGCGTCAGTACGGCGGTACCAAGCAAAGCCGCCGCCGCGACCAGTCCGATCTGCGCTGGACCGAATCCGATCCTGGCCAGATAGACCGGAAGCACGATGGTGGCAAAGCCATCGCCAAAGCCGCGCAATGCGCGGGCGCTATAGAGGAGCAAGAAGCTGTAACGCGGATTCAGCGTATTGCCTTCGTGTTGATGATCGCTTTTCCTGGTGCAGTATCAGCTTTTGGCATTCGCCATTTTATCGAGCGCGGCGCGCAAACCCTTGGCGAGTTTGATAGCGTCGTCATTCGCCCAAAAATGCATGAAGTAAAGGCGTGGCTGTTCGTCGAGCATGTGGCTGTGCAATGCCGTCACCTCAATGCCGTTGGCACGCAGTGCCCTAATCACCGGATTGACCTCATCCGCGGTCATCACAAAGTCGCCGGTAATGGCGGCTTTGCCGTTGCCGGTCGGTTGAAAACCAATTCCGGTCGCCATGCCCAATGGCCCGGCCGGCGCCAACGTCACGCCGTTCTCGGTGACGGCATCGCGTCGCGGCACGCCAAACTGATAGACGCCGCCATTGGCCTGGCCTTTGACGCCGATGATCTGGTCGAGTTGTGCAGTATCGAGCTCGATAGCCGGCGCAGCAGCAGGCGGCGACGGCGGAACGAGCGGGGTCTTACTTTCAGTCAATGCCGCTCGAATCGCGGCGGCCATTTTTGCGGGATCGCCGTGACCGCCGACATGCATGTAAAAAGTCGCCGGATTGGCGCGCAACAGATGATTGTGAACCGCGGTGATATCGAGACCGCCCTCGACGAGCTTGGTCATCACCGGCTTGATCTCGGTTTCGAGCAGGACCAGATCGCCCATCACCATGGCTTGGCTGCCCATTGCTTGGCCACTCATGCCCTTGAATGCGACCCAGCCGCCAAGCGCAAGCGCCGGCTTAATGCTCACGCCGTCGAGCGTGACGTTAAGATCGCCACGTGGGAAACCGTAGCGATGAACGTCGCCGGACACGACCGCAGGCTTTCGGCCGATCGCGTCATCGACTTTCTGCCAGTCAATTTCCTGGCTTTGCGCCGCCGTTGCCGCAATTAAGCCAGCACCAATCAAAAACACATAAGCAAGCCGCATCATGTTCTCCCTATCGCTCCTTGATCGCCCCTCACCGCACTCCGCTCGAACGGGACCATCCGATCCAATCGCTTATTCCCGCAAAACCTCACGCAATCGCTCCCGCGAGATAAAGAAGGATTCCCGTAGCGCAGCACGCTGCGAGTGTCGGAATCATCCCGATTTTGAAACGGAAGATTGCGATCGCGGCCGCCAGAGAAAGCGCGAGCGCCCATGGATCGACACTGCTCAAGACCGGGGCATCAAACGATAGCGGGAACGCGCGAACGGATACCGTCGCCCTGAACACGCTGTGGATTGCGAACCATGTCGCCAAATTGAGAACGACGCCGACGACCGCGGCGGTAATCGCGGATAGTGCGCCGTTAAGCGCCTTGTTGCCGCGCAACGTTTCGACAAACGGTGCGCCCAGAAAAATCCAGAGAAAGCACGGAATGAAAGTGACCCATGTCGCCAGCAGTCCGCCCAGCGTCGCCGCGACCAATGGCGATAACGAACCGGGATCGCGGTACGCCGCCATGAAACCTACGAACTGCAGAACCATGATGAGCGGTCCCGGCGTGGTCTCGGCCATGCCAAGGCCGTCCAGCATTTCGCCGGGCTTGAGCCAGCCATATTGCTCGACGGCGCCCTGCGCGACGTAAGCAAGCACAGCATAGGCGCCGCCGAAGGTGACGACGGCCATCTTGCTGAAGAACACAGCGATATTGCTAAAGACATTCTGGTTGCCCAGCGTCGCCAAGAGCGCGATCACCGGAACGAGCCAAAGCGCCAGCCAGACCGCGGACACCAGCGAGGCGCGTGCGACGCTGGGGCGCGCGTGCTCCGGGAGCTCATCGCCTAATAGACTTTTGTCTTCGTCGTGTTTGTCCGCACTTTTGCCGTGTCCGCCGTCGCTTTTGAAAACCTCTACTCCGCTCGCGGTACCCAAAAAACCGATCGCCGCCGCTCCGAGTATGATGACGGGGAACGGGATATTGAAAAAGAAAATGCCGATGAATGCCGCCGCTGCTAGCAATCGGAGTGCGTTGTTTTTGAGCGCACGCTTGCCGATACGCACGACCGCTTCAACGACAATCGCCAACACGGCCGCTTTCAATCCGAAGAACAAGGCGACCACGACCGGCACCTTGCCGTAGAGCGCATAGATATAGCTGAGCGCCATGATCGAGATGATGCCGGGCACCACGAAGAGGCTGCCGGCAACGATCCCGCCGAGTGTCCGATGCATGAGCCAGCCGATATAGACTGCGAGCTGCTTTGCCTCGGGGCCTGGCAGCAGCATGCAATAGTTGAGCGCGTAGAGAAATCTGCTCTCCGAAATCCAGTGTTTTTCATCGACGATGATGCGATGCATGACGGCGATCTGCGCCGTCGGTCCGCCAAAGCTTAAGAGCGCCACGCGTGTCCAGACGCGCAGTGCTTCGGCGAAAGATACGCCGTGCGCCGGCGCAGATTCGGCGTTCGCGGCGGTCGATAATTGGGTCATGGTCAATCTCTAAGCGCGTTGAAGACAGCGGTTTGGCGGCATGCGCCAAGAGTCAATCGATCGACGCGGCCAAAGCGAATGTCCGCGCCGCGCCAAGACACGCATAAAACTCGCCGGATGAAATCGAATTCTATTTTTCCGTCCATGCGCAAGCTCCTCGCCAAAGCGAGTGATGCGCAGAGCTTGGACGGGTCGCGTCTGACGGGGAGTCTGCCATCCCCACTCAAAGAATCTAAATCGCACGGACGACGGGCGCAAGCAAGGTTTCGGTTCGGCGCGGTACGGTTCCCCACGCGCCGTCACACGACGACGCCGATCCGTGCGATTTCCCATTCGAGCTTGACGCCTGAATGCTCCTCAACCCTGCGCCGCACCAGCTCACCGAGGCCTTCGATCTCGGCGGCCGTCGCATTGCCGCGATTGATCAAGAAATTGCAATGCATCTCCGACACCTGCGCGCCGCCATTGGTCAATCCGCGGCAGCCGGCCGCATCGATCAATTGCCAGGCTTTGTGACCCGGCGGGTTTTTGAAGGTCGAACCGCCGGTGCGGCTCTTGACCGGTTGCGTCGACTCTCTCGCTTCGGTGATTTTTTCCATTTCGGCGGCGATGAATTTTGGATCTCCGCGCTCGCCCGCAAATAGCGCTTGGGTAAAGATGTAATCGTCGGGCGCACCGCAGTGACGATAGGTGTAGTGCATGTCCGCATTGTCGAGGACGTGCACGCGGCCGCACCGATCCACCGCACGAGCCTCGACGAGTACGTCTTTGGTTTCGCGCCCATAGGCGCCGCCGTTCATGCGCAGCGCGCCGCCGATCGCGCCGGGAATGCCGCGCGTGAACGACAAACCGCCAATGCCAGCTTCCTGCGCCGCGCGCGCGACTTTCACATCCGGCACGGCAGCGCCGGCGCGGATCCGCGTGTCTTCGACGGCAATGCCGCTAAAGCCGCGTCCCAGCCTCACGACCGCGCCACGGACACCGCCATCGCGCACAATCAAATTCGAGCCAAGACCGATCACCGTCACGGCAAACTCATCCGGCAAATGAGCGAGGAAATAGCTAAGGTCGGCCTCGTCCTCGGGCATGAACAGAAGCTGCGCCGGTCCGCCGACCCGAAACCATGTCAGTTCGGCAAGCGGCTGATTGGGCAAGGCGCGACCGCGCAGTTCCGGCATCATGTTTTTAAGCGAAGGCGCGAGATCGGGAAACGCCATTACCGCGCCCCAAGCGCCGCGAGTTCGGCTGGCAAGGTGTAGGCCCATTGCGTAATCGAGCCGGCGCCCAGGCAGACGACGTAATCGCCCGGTTCGACCGCGGCGGCGACAAGCTCCGCCAGCATCTCCGGCCCGTCGAGCGCAATGACGTGGTGATGGCCATGGGTGCGCAAGCCTTGCACCAGCGCGTCGCGATCGATTCCGGCCATCGGCGCCTCACCGGCCGGATAGATATTGGCGACGATTACCGTGTCGGCGTCGTTAAAGCAGGTGCAAAACTGGTCAAACAATGCTGCGAGCCGCGTGAAGCGATGCGGTTGTACCACGGCAAGCACATTGCCCTTGGTCGACTCGCGGGCGGCGCGCAGCACCGCGGCGATTTCCACCGGATGATGTCCGTAATCGTCGATAATCGTAACGCCGTTCCAGGTTCCGGTGCGGGTGAAGCGCCGGCGCACGCCGCCAAACTTGGCGAAGGCCTGGCGGATCGTTTCGTCCGAGATGCCGAGTTCGTGCGCCACGGTACTGGCGGCGGTTGCGTTTAACGCATTGTGACGGCCCGGCATCGGCAGCGCGACGTTCTTGATCTCATGGGCGGGCCGCGTGGCGGTCTCGCGGAACAAAATGCTGAACAAAGATGTGCCGCCGGCATGCGACACATCGACGAGGCGCACGTCGGCCTGCGGATTCTCGCCGTAGGTAACGATGCGGTGATCTTCAATGCGGCCCACCAGGTTTTGCACGATCGGATGATCGGTGCACATTACCGAGAATCCGTAGAACGGCACATTTTCGACAAAGGCGCGAAACGCGTCCTGCACCGCGTCGAAAGTTTTGAAGTGATCGAGATGTTCGGGATCGACATTGGTCACGATCGCGATGTCGGTCGGAAGTCTTAGAAAGCTGCCGTCCGACTCATCGGCTTCGACCACCATCCAGTCGCCGGCGCCGAGCCGCGCATTGGTGCCGTAAGCGTTGATGATGCCACCATTGATTACGGTCGGATCGAAACCGCCGGCCTCGAGCAGCGCCGCCACCATGGACGTCGTCGTCGTCTTGCCGTGGGTGCCGGCAATGGCGATGCAGCTTTTCAGGCGCATTAGTTCGGCCAGCATTTCGGCGCGGCGGACAACCGGCAGCCGCAGCGCGCGGGCGGCCGCAAGCTCCGGGTTATCGGACTTGATCGCCGACGAAATCACCACGACTTTGGCGCCGTCGAGATTTTCCGCCGCATGACCGATCGCAATTTTCACGCCCTTGTCGCGCAGTCGTTTGACATTGCCGCCATCGGCCTGATCCGAGCCTTGAACGGTGTGGCCGAGATTGACCAGCACCTCGGCGATGCCGCTCATGCCGATGCCGCCGATGCCGATAAAATGAATCGGCCCGATATCGCGCGGCAATTTCATACGATTCTCCGGTCTTGTCGTTCCGGCATTCCGGCCGTTGTTTCAAGCTTATCAATGAATGAGCGGGATGGCAGGAACAAGTCCGCGATTCTTTGCTGGCGTGCTGCCCGTTAGCGCTTGGCGGTCCCCGCCACCTTGAGGACGAGATCGGCTAATCGCGCTGCCGCGTCGAGCCTGC
>JBKPIZ010000260.1:0-2015 GCA_046730495.1 Pseudomonadota bacterium | reverse complement strand
TAGCGTCGTCAAAAGAGCTGCACCTCGCTCCGAGACGGCCCCATTTGGTGAAGGTGCCGTTCCGCCAATATCTTCCACCTGCTGCAAAAACAGTTGCAGCGTATTGATAGGCGCCCGCATGAAACTCAGCCGCTCCTCAATCGAGGAATGCCCTCCGGAAGCTTGGCTGCCCAGGTACGGGCCGGGCCTGAAATGGCCGTTCCCAAGCCGACGATCGTTCCGAATAGGGCAAGGATCAGCAGCAGCGCCGCGGGCAATCGCGGTATGTGCAACCGCTCCAATACGCGCAAGGCTGGCTGAAGCAGGAGCTTGAGAACGATAGAAAGACCAATGGCAACACAATATCGCTCGCGACGTAGGCTGCCGCTCGCACCGCAAGGACGAAGAGACCACCAAGGTATATTGCTTTTGGATCTGAGGGCGGCGGATGTTCCTCCGGCTCTCCTGCCGGCGGCACGACTTTCCCCTGATCGGTAGGCGCTATGTTCAACACTGCATGTGTCCTGGTGCTCACTGTGCTCGAATCAGAAAAACCGGCGTAAGGCTCCTAAACTAGACTGAACGTTATCTGAAATGAAGAAGCCATCCCGGATTTATGCCGGACGTTCACAAGTTTCAGAATAGCGCCCCTGAGCAAACCCAAGGCTTCGCCACGGTGTCCGAAGTGGCCCGGTGGATCAAGAACGAGTGAGCGGTGTGGCTTCAGCAACGTCGTGCGATGACGAAACGATGTGCCCGGAACGTTCGCCTGCGCCGGTGCATCTGCGGCGGGGAGCCAAATTGCCGACGCAATCGGACCGGTCTTGAATGAAATAGTGGACCGTTTCGGTCGTGGTTAGCGAGTTGCGGTTGACCAAGCGTTGAGTTTCGGCAACGAGGCAATCAACGTCGGTGCCAGGGTTGGCAACGACGCTCTAGAGCGAATTGCCACTCAGGCTAAAAACCGCTCCATGGCTACGCTTGCGGTCGCAATAGGCGTAGGACTTTTAATTGGATTTGCGGTTCGCCGAAGTTAGGCACCGCCTGCGAACCCTTCGCGTCGTACCAGTAGCCGCCCGCGCTTCGCATCTGCCTTCCAGGGAAGCTGAACTATCGCTACTATTACCGTAGGAGCAGAGGGGGGTGGCTATGATTTCAGTCTTAATCGGGGTTCTGATTATTTGCGTCGTCGGTGCAATTTGTTTTTGGGCCATCGAAAAGTTCGTTAATGACAGTCGTTTGGCAAATCTTCTCAAGCTGCTCGTGGTCCTGATTTGCGCGGGGGCGATCCTTCAGCGGGTGCTGCCGCTGGCGGGAATTAATTGGTTTTAGCCACCACAATCGAACCAAATCGCGTTAACCGGAGAAAACCGCTATGCATATATCTACTGAAAGTCTGCTGGTCATATTGTTGATTGGCGCTGTTGCGGGCTGGCTGGCCGGCCAAATCGTGCAAGGGACAGGCTTTGGTTTACTTGGCGACATAATCATTGGAATTATCGGCGCCTTCATCGCCAGCTGGTTGTTTCCCCAACTCGGTTTTCATCTTGGTGCTGGGATTGTTGCAGAGATCATTGCTGCCACCATCGGCGCCGTGCTGCTGCTTGTGATCATGAGGCTCGTCCGGCGACGCGGGCGTTGGTAGCCGCGCTAAAAGGCGATACGGGACAAATAAGCCCCTGGGGCCAGTGCTGGTCTTTATCCGCAAATTCCCTCGCCGCGCCCATTGCCGGCAGTCGGCCGTTGGCGGCGAGTCTGGCGATGCGCGTGTATTCGCTAAATAGCATGGGGCTGGGCAGTACAATGAGAGCGTCGGCGGCTCGCTGATCCGTTTTAGATCGACGATCTCGCCTTCGGAAAATCCGCCCGGCCGGTCGCTGACATAGGTCACCATATAGGACGATGGACCGTAGACGCCGCCGACCGGAAGCGCGAGATAATCGGTCGCGCCACGCTCCTTGAGCTCATGGAGCACCGCGAAATCGAATTGCGCCTCCGGCCCGTCAAGGCGCCGGCGCAAGGTTTCGCCACCTTCG
>JBKPIZ010000259.1:0-3882 GCA_046730495.1 Pseudomonadota bacterium | reverse complement strand
GATCAAGATCGGCTGGCGGAGCATATCCGCCTAGCGCGAACAACCATCGCCGACGAATGCGCGAGGAGCATCGGCGGCGCGTACCGGCAAGTCATGTCCATAAACCGGATCTGACGATGGTCCCGCCCATATCCTCGATCAGATCGAGCATAAGCTGGTCGACGACGTGCAATCCGCGTTCAGCTTCCGAATAGTTTTTCTTGGTGATCAATTCCGTCATTGAATCGTGCAGTAGCTTATGCGCGGTTTCCAAGCGTTCGCGCCATTCGAGCACCTGAGACATGTGATTTTCTCCGACCGTTGCAAGTTTCCCATATGCTTCCCGGAGGAAACCGCGAAGACGCTGGGCCTGACCTTCCCACCCCGGAATACTCGCTATCGCCGACGAGGCGATCGAATAGGGCCAATCTCTGCCGCAGCGCAGAACGTCCGCTATTGGCACTTAGCGGACATGCAACTGGCGTCCTGCAATGTCTGCTTTTGGGGGTAAAGCGGACATCAAACGGACGAGCCTCAATGTCTGCTTTTGACCCAAAGCGGACATTCTCAACCTCGTGGCTACGGAGCAACAGAGGCCGGAAATCTGCGGAATATAAGCTGAAGCAACGGTTCCCGATACTTGCACTGCGCAACGGTGCGCTAGTATGTGGTCGTAATGAGGGTGTCGGTGCGCTTTGGCAGTATTCTCGCTTTGCTAGGCATGGCGTGGGTGATGTCCGCTTGCGCGGAGAATCCCAGTCATCTGAACACGACCTACCTTGATCGCTATGCCGATCCGAATCCGACCCTAGCCTCAATCCTCGAATGTCACGGCTTCAGTTGCAGTGAGACGTCGCGTGCCACTTTAAACCGCGATACATGGCGGCGCGTCGCGGGCGTTTTCGTGCCGCGCGCCAAGGACGCGCAGACCGAGCGCCGCCAGATCGCACATGCAGTGGCACTGATCCAACTCTTGGTCGGGCAACAGACCGGTACGGCCGTTCATCAGTGGACACACCGTGACAAGGAAATCGGGTCCAATTTCAACGACCCGACGCAGCTCGACTGCATTGACGAGGCAGTGAATACCTGGACGTACCTCACCCTGATGGAACGCAGCGGGCTATTCCATTTCCATCGGGTGGCGAAGCTTTCCCACGCCGGCACCCCGATCGACCCCCGCAACACAGCCGTATTGCAGGAAATTGGCGGCCAGTATTTTGCGATCGACCCGGCCTTAGTCGATGTCGGAGTGCCGCCTCCGATTATGCCGCTCGAAACCTGGCTTGGTCACTGGCCACCAGATCTTCCTGCGAGCAAGGCGCGCGTCCGTTTAAGTATGGATGTGCCCAAGTAACCAAACGCAAACTCATAGTCGCGTGGTGCACGACTCCGCTATTGGCACAAAGCGGACACATGGTGACCGCAGTTGCGAGCGTTTTGCCATGATGCAGAGGTCGCGCGAATTGGCAGGCCTTTATGTTCCCTCATCGGTTAATTTGTCACCTTCCAACCTTTTGAGCCGTCTTTCCAATTCCGCGTAATCTACTTGGCCGTTATCCTTTACCTGCTTGAGCATGAAACTGAGCCATCTGACCTCACTCTCGGCTTTGTCCAACCGTTTCATTAGTTGATAGACGTAGTAAATTCCCACGACTGCAATAACGAATGGCCCGACAATATCCCATACGCGATCCCAGATGTGGGATTGGTCGTCACCCAACGAAAGGACTACGCCAAGGAAGCAGAGCGCTGCGCCAATTCCAAAGATAGTCCAATTGGTCAACTCAAATCTGAGATTATTTCGCCAGCTTTTATGCTCTAGGAACTTATCAAGGTGGGCTTTGCGTGCCACTGTGGCATCGCGTTCCCAAAAAGTTGCAACTCTTACCGGATTATCCAAGGCGGCTAGCTCTGCGTTACGAAGTTCGCGACGCGCTAGACGCGAGCTTACGCCTACCCACAACAATACCAGACCGATGATAAACATCCCCGCTGGCATGATCCGGTTCTTCCTCGGTTGCGATCAGCATCTTTAAGATGCCCTTCCGCTTGTTGTGGGCGCAAGCCCGGTCGGTCCGCTTCTGACCCAAAGCGGACATCACAACTGCGCTGCCGAATGTCCGCTTTTGGGGGTAAAGCAGATATCGGACTGACGAGCCTCAATGTCTGCTTTTGACCCAAAGCGGACATGTCGTGGACCTGCGACATGCGGTCTCGGTTTCCGATTTTTGCGCTAGATCAAATTCCAAGTTCACCCGCACAAACTATCAATTGCGCTCAATGCGGTTGAACAGAGATGGAAACTCGCCGTCGCGTTTACCGTGCTGCACGCCGTAGTGGGCCGCTTCGTCACCGCCTGTGGAGTGACCGAACGCGAATTAGCGGGAGGTGATGTCATGAAGATCGTCGTTATTGGCGGAACAGGATTGATCGGATCCAAGGTGGTCGCGAAGCTGAAGCAGAAAGGTCACGAGGCACTTGCGGCTGCACCGAATAGGGGCATCAACGCTGTCACCGGCGAGGGACTCAAAGAGGCAATGGCCGGAACGCAGGTACTGATTGACCTCGCCAATTCGCCCTTATTTGAAGACAAGGCGGTGCTGGAATTCTTCGAGACTTCCGGCCGCAACCTTCTCGCGGCGGAGGCTGCAGCGGGCGGAGTCCGGCACCATGTCGCGCTTTCCATCGTCGGAACCGACCGGTCCGATAATGGCTATTTTCGCGCCAAAGTCGCCCAAGAGAAACTGATCAAGACCTCGGGCATCCCCTACACCATCATTCGCTCGACCCAATTCTTGGAATTCCTGCGTAGCATCGCCGCTTCAAGTGCGGATGGAAACATAGTCAGGATTTCGCCCGGTCTATTCCAGCCCATCGCGGCGGAGGACGTTGCTGCCAACGTTGCCGATGTGGCGCTCGCGCCGCCGCGAAACGGTATCGTCGAGATCGCGGGTCCGGAACGAGCGCCGTTCAACGAATTCGTCGCCCGGTATCTCAAGGCGGTCAGCGACCCGCGTAAGGTCGTGAGCGACCCCGAGGCTCGATACTTCGGCAGCCGGGTCGAGGAGCACTCGCTGGTGCCGTTAGGCGAGGCACGCCTCGGCCGCATCGGCTTCGACGAATGGTTCCGCCGCTCACAGGCGGCAGCCTGATCCCCCGTCGGAGGCTACGCCCAGGGGGATCTTGCCCGCTGTCACGAGCGGGTCCCGGGCGACGTGCGGCCTTTCTTAGCTAAACGTCCATTTTTTTATATAATGAGCCATGAGACATCGCGGCCGGAGATCCTCGGCAGAAATGTCGACCCTCGTCGTCGATACGTCGCGACAGACACCGCCCGCACCGCCATCAGAGTTGACGGATGCGCAGGCCCAGGTATGGCGCGACGTGGTCGGATCATTGCCGGGAATTGGCTGACGCGGGCGGCGCATCCGATCTTGATTGCGTATTGCAGACATGCCTGCCGGTCGCGCTTACTCGAAATTCAGATCGCCCAATTTGAACTAGAATGGACACGCGTTGAGGGTGGCCTCGAACGCCTCGACAAGCTACTGGCAGCCTCTGAACGAGAGACACGGGCCATGATGGCATGCGCACGGGCCTTGCGCCTGACACCCCAGGCCCAGATGCATCCGAGGACTGCGGGGCGGGCCATAAGTAATCTGCCGCAGGGTCCTCTACCTTGGGAGATTTGACATTTCCAGCGGCGCAGATGTTGCCTGTGTCGAAGCATCCGAGACCATGAACAAGCACTCGCAGATCTGCGAGAACAAGTAGAGGCTACCAGAGCTTTATATTGCATCGGTGCAGTCGCGAGAGCGTTCTGTCTGACCGATCGTGGACATCATAGCTTGGGCAAGCGCTGCCACGAGCAGCCTGGAAATTACTTGGATGCTTTCGCCC
>JBKPIZ010000258.1:0-21075 GCA_046730495.1 Pseudomonadota bacterium | reverse complement strand
CCGCACCAGTCCGCCCAGAAATCGACTAGCACCGGCTGGCGCTTGGATTCTTCGATGACGTCTTTGACGAAGGTCTGCGTCGTCGTGTCCTTAACCGACGCTTCTGCGATGGCCGTTCCAGCTGGTTGCAACATATGGCGTTCTGCTCGTCTTCTGCCCTGACTTTATATCGCGTTTGGTCGCGTTCCGCCGCAAGGCCGGTAGTTTTTCATTTGAGCATGATCTTATCCGAAAACCGGAACGCCACTTTTCGGGATCATGCTCGCCGACCCTATCTGCCTGATTAAATGGGAAGAAAATCACCGAATGCAATCGCGGATTTTACTCCGGTGCGGCAGAGACGGTTTCAATGCGCGGCGCATGGCCGGTCGCCGCGAGAAACTTCAGCAAGCCGTCGTGCGAGATCGTCGTCGTCGCGGTATTCACCAAAGGATGAAAATTAAGCGCCTCATGCGCCAGCAGCGCCGCGTCGAGCACGACGCTCACGCGGCGCTCCTTGTCATTGATCGCCGCGAACGGCGTGACCGAGCCGGGCAGGACACCGAGCACCTCCTGCATCAGCTCGGCCGAGCCGAACGAAAACCGTCCCGAGGCGCCGAGCTGGCGATGCAGCGAACGCAGTTCGATCGGCGCATCTTCGGGCGCAACGACAAGGTAGGGCGCGCCCTTTTTGTCGCGCAGAAACAGATTCTTGGTATGGCCGCCGGCGATGGCGCCGCGCAATTCGCGCGCTTCCTCGACCGTGAACACCGCCGGATGGGTAACGGTCTTGTGCGCGATCCCGAGCGTGTCCAGATAGGCGAAAAGTTCGTCCGGCGTGGCGGGCATCGGCCATTTGATAGTGCCGGATGGGTGCGGTTGCAAAGCTATGCGCTCTTTGGCATAGCTTTAATGCGGCGCCGGCCAGAAATGCCGATGACCGCCTTACCCTTTTCGGATGCGGGTGTAGCTCAGGGGTAGAGCACAACCTTGCCAAGGTTGGGGTCGTGGGTTCGAATCCCATCGCCCGCTCCAAAATCCTCGATTTGATCGAAAGCTCGCCCGTCACCACTTTGCGTGCCGGACGGCCGCAATGCCGGACGGGATGCATGTCGTGACTGTCGCTACTGCCAATGAAAGCCGCCCCGCGCCGACGGAACAAGGCGCCTTCGCACTTCTGCTCTTGTGGCTCGCCGGCGTGTGCCTGCGCGTCACTGTGCTGGCGACCCCGCCGGTCATTCCACTCCTGCATCGCGACCTCCATCTGTCGGAAACCGATGTCGGCTGGCTCTCCAGCCTGCCGCCAATGCTGTTTGCGCTCGCCGCGATCCCGGGCGCGGTGCTGATCGCGCGCTTTGGTATCGTGCCGGCGCTATTCGTCGGCCTCCTGCTCAACGCGATAGGCTCAATCGCACGCGCGGCGCTGCCGAACGCGGCGATGCTCTATGCGACGACGATCGTCATGGCCGCCGGCGTAGCGATCATGCAACCGGCGCTGCCGCCTTTGGTGCGCGCCTGGTTTCCGCGGCGGATCGGCTTTGCCACCGCGGTCTACACTAACGGACTGCTCGCCGGCGAAACCATTGCCGTCGCGTTGACGATCCCGCTGGTGCTGCCCCTGGTCGACAACAGTTGGCGCTTAAGCTTCGTCGTCTGGTCGATCCCGGCCTTTGCCACGGCACTCTTGGTCCTCGCCTGCGCGCCCCGCCCACAAGGCACGAACGGCACGGCCGCAGCCAGTCCGCTGTGGTGGCCCGACTGGCGTCGACCGCTGATCTGGCGGCTCGGCGCGATCCTCGGCAGCGTCAATGCGATGTATTTCGTCACCAATGCCTTCCTGCCCGATTTCATCACAGCCGCCGGCCGGCCCGACCTGATCTCGAGCGCGCTGACCGCGGAGAATTTTTGCCAGCTGCCCGCTTCGCTGGTCATGCTCGCCCTTGCCGGACGATTGGTGAAACAGCCTTGGGCGTATGTCGCCGCCGGTGCGCTCTCGCTTATGAGCCTGGTCGGGATCATGACGGCGGCAAGCGGCGCCTGGATCGTGTTTTGGTCCGGCGTTTTGGGTTTCGTCACCACGGCGATCCTCGTTTTGGGCTTGGCATTGCCTTCCGTGCTCAGTGCGCCCGACGACGTGCACCGCACTTCGGCCGGCATGTTCACGGTCAGCTACACCATCGCCATGGTGCTATCGGTCGCCGGCGGCTGGCTGTGGGATTTTACCCACTCGCCGATCGCGAGTTTTGTGCCGGTGGCACTCTGCGCCGTCGTGGTGATGGCGCTCGCCTCGACCGCAAATCACCCCGAGCATCCGGAGAACGCGCCTAGCTAATTTCCCACCGCCAGCGCGCCGCGCGTGCGCGGATCGGCGGCGCCGACGAAAGCGTCCGGCGTGATCATGATCGAATTGGCCGAAGTGAACGGCCGCTGCCGCACCACCGTGTCGCCGCCCGCCTGCAGCGCGGCAACGATCTCATCGGCAATTCCCGGTTCGGCATAGACCTGGTCCGGCTGCCATTGCTCGTGCAGCCGCGGTGCCGCGACAGCTGCGGCGATGTCCATGCCGCGATCGATGACGTTGACGATGATCTGCAGCACGGTGGTGATGATCCGGCTGCCGCCCGGTGAGCCGGTGACGAGAAACGGCTTGCCGTCCTTGAGCAGGATGGTCGGCGTCATCGACGACAGCGGCCGCTTGCCGGGACCGGGCGCATTGGCCTCGGCGCCGACGAGGCCATAGGCGTTCGGCGCATAGGCTTTGGCGGCAAAATCGTCGAGCTCGTTATTGAGAAGGATGCCGGTGCCCTCGGCGACCAGCCCAACGCCATAGCTAAAATTGAGCGTATAGGTATTGGCAACCGCGTTGCCGAAGCGGTCGACGACGGAAAAATGCGTGGTGTTGCGGCCTTCCGGCTGCGCCACCTCGCCAGCGCGGATATCCGCGGCCGCAGTAGCGTGAACCGGATCGATCCCGGCGCGCCAGCCGGCGGCGTATTTCTTCGAGATCAACAGCGAAACCGGGTTCGCCACCCGGTCTGGATCGCCAAGAAACAGCGCGCGATCCGCATAGGCGCGCTTCATCGCCTCGATCATCAAATGCAGCGCTTGCGCGGCGTTGGCGCGCGCTATGCTGCCAAGATCGTAGCCTTCGAGAATGTTGAGCATCTCGATCAGCTCGACGCCGCCGGACGATGGCGGCGCCATTGAATTTACGTCGTAACCGCGATAGCTGCCGCGCACCGGCGCCCGTTCAATCGCTTGATAGCTCTTCAAATCATCGGCGGTCATGACACCGCCCGCCGCCTGCACCGCCGCAGCAATCTTTTCTGCCACCGCTCCCTGGTAGAAAGCGCGCGGCCCGTCGCGGGCGATTGTCTCAAGCGTGTCAGCAAGGTCGCTCTGCACCAGCCGATCGCCAGGGCCGAGCGCGCGACCATCGGCTTTGAAAAAGATCTTTGCCGATGCCGCCCAGCGCGATAGCCGCGCGCCAACATTTGGCAGTGAATCGGCCGTGTCGTCGGTCACCGCGATGCCGTCTCGCGCCATGGCGATGGCCGGCGCGAGCAACGCAGCAAGCGTGAATTTCCCTGAGCCATATTTTTGCTCCGCCAGCGCCAAGCCGGCAACGGTGCCCGGCACGCCGATGGCAAGTGCGGAATCGCGCGACTTTTCCGGATCGGCATTCCCGGATTCATCGAGAAAGCTCTTGGCGTCGATGCCGGCCGGCGCCGTTTCGCGGTAATCGATGGTCGTGTCGTTGCCATCGGCCAGGTGAATCACCATGAAACCGCCGCCGCCGATATTGCCGGCGCGCGTATAGCTCACCGCCAGCGCAAAGCCCGTGGCAACGGCGGCATCGATCGCATTGCCACCATTTTTGAGAATATCGGCACCGATCTGCGCCGCACGCGCCTCTTGCGCCACGACCATGCCGCCATGCGCAACGACGCTCTGAGGAGTGGCGATGGCATCGGCGGCGCGCTCATCGCCGCGCGCAACGAGCGGCAGCACGATGGTTGCGGCAATCGCAAAGCAGACAAAGCGTCGCGGCGTGAATGATTGCGAAGGCATGTTCGGAAGCGCGGCCCTGATCTACAGCATCGACGGCAGAACGCGATCGGGCGGGCGGTGACCGTCGAGGAAGGTCTTGATGTTGACGATGACTTTCTCGCCCATGTCGACACGGCCTTCGAGCGTGGCCGAGGCCAAATGCGGCAGCAGCACGACTTTGCCGGCACGCGCAAGCTTGATCAGCTTCGGATTGACGGCCGGCTCGTGTTCGAACACGTCGAGACCGGCGCCGGCGATGTGCTCCGACTCGATCAAGCGTGCCAACGCGTTCTCGTCGATCACCTCGCCGCGTGCGGTATTGACGATATAGGCTTCGGGACGGATCAGCTTGAGTCGCCGCGCTGAAAGCAAATGATAGGTCGCCGGTGTGTGCGGGCAATTGATCGAGACGATGTCCATGCGGACGAGCATCTGGTCGAGGCTCTCCCAGTAAGTGGCGTGCAGTTCCTCCTCGATTTGCGCCGCGACCCGGCGGCGATCGTGATAGTGGATTTTCAGGCCGAACGCCTGGGCGCGGCGCGCCACCGCCTGGCCGATCCGACCTAGCCCGATGATGCCGAGCCGCTTGCCCCAGATGCGATGACCGAGCATCCAGGTCGGGCTCCAGCCGCTCCACTCGCGTTCGCCGGTGAGCACCTGCGCGCCCTCGGCCAAACGCCGCGGCACCGCGAGAATGAGCGCCATCGTCATATCGGCGGTATCCTCAGTCAGCACGCCGGGCGTGTTGGTCCCCGTGATACCGCGCTGCACCGCGGTCGCGACGTCGATATTGTCGACGCCGTTGCCGAAATTGGCGATGAGCTTGAGCTGCTCTCCGGATTGGCTGAGCACGGCGCGGTCGATGTGATCGGTGACCGTCGGCACCAATACGTCGGCGGTTTTCGCAGCCTCCACCAGCTGCGCCTGGGTCATCGGCTTGTCGTCGGAATTAAGCCGCGCGTCGAATAGTTCGCGCATGCGCATTTCGACGCTGTCGGGCAGCCGACGGGTGACCACGACCAGGGGCTTCTTGCCCATCGCCATGCGCTGCCTCTTCGCCGGATGGTTCCAATGACCCGCAAATTCAGCCCTGCAATCCTACGCTTTGCAACAGCCGTTTGCGCGTCCCCGCCGTTCAGGTCTCCTTAACCCCGCTCGCCGAAACTAAAGGCCGGGGAGTGGTCCATCAAACCCTCTAGCAGATGGCAATAGTCCGACAAAGTGCACCGGAGTCACGGTGCGCGCGGCCAATAGCGGGATCCAAGCGAGCGGCAATGCCTCAGGCGCGTGACCAAGCACGTGGCACAGCAGGTCAGACATCTGGCAGACCGATTTTATCGATCTCGGCCGCGCTGACAGCTTTGGTCGCGGTCGGTTTCATGTCCGGTCCAGCTTCGGCCGGCAGCGATGCAGTGACCAGCGGATTGCCGGTTCCACGTTTTGTCAGCCTCAAACCTGATCGGGTGACCGTGCGTGGCGGTCCCGACAAGGATCACGATGTCGCCTGGATCTACACCCGCGCCGGTTGGCCGGTCGAAATCACCGCGGAATTTGAAAACTGGCGCCGGATTCGCGATTGCGACGGCGCCGAGGGCTGGGTCTATCACTCGCTGCTCTCCGGCAAGCGCACCGCGGCGGTACAATTGAAAACCAAAACCGATCTGGCGCCGCTCTATCAAACCCCGGACCTGCACAGCGCCGTGACCGCGCGCTTGCAAGTCGGCGTGCTGGGATCGGTGAAGCACTGCAGCGGCACATGGTGCCAGATTTCCGGCGACGGCTTTGCTGGCTGGATCGAGCAGAGCGCTTTGTGGGGCGTCTATCCAGGCGAAAAAATTGAATGATCGCGATTTCCGCGCGATCACCCTTTCCTTATGCGTGAGACAGCAAACGCAGAACTGCGCGACCATTCATCGCCGCACGCGTGATTGCCACCTGTGAGGTGAAAAAAATTCAGGCTCGCTTGCGCCGCAACCGCACCACGACGTCGATGCGCGCGATCTCATAACCGTCGGGCGGGACAGGCGCACTGCCGACCACCACATCGCTGGCCGGGATATCGAGGAGCTCGTTCTGATCCTCGATGAAAAAGTGGTGATGCATCGAATTGTTGGTGTCGAAATACGCCCTTGATCCGTCCACCGCCACCTGCCGCAGCAGGCCGACTTCGGTGAACTGATGCAGCGTATTGTAGATAGTGGCGAGCGAGACCGGCACTTTGGCGCGGTTCGCCTCTTCATAGAGCATTTCCGCCGTCACGTGCCGGTCGCCCTTGGCGAACAGGATCCAACCGAGCGCCATACGCTGCCGAGTCGGGCGCAAGCCGACGCGACGCAGTTTGGCTTTAACGTCATGCCAAGGACAGCCGGTGAGCGCGCCATGTTTCGGCTCTCCCGGGCGCTCTTGAGCGGGCCGCTCTTGGGCAAGACGCTCTTGGACCAGCCGATCTTGGGCCAGCGCAGTCGGCGCAAAAGCAATCGGCCCAAAAACTGTCGAGGCTAGCTGTTTCATCACGCACCCATTGCTCGCCCCAGCAGGGCGATTGTTGCGGACGAAATCAATATACGACAGTCTCCTATGCCGCAACCGCCGCTGCCCGCCGGCAGTGCGCCCGCACTATGCGGTTGCGGCATGGTGGGGATGCGCCTTTGCCCCGCTCTGCCAATATGTTAGTGAATCAAAGTCGCCCCCGGAAATCGCGGAGCTGGACCGCGGATGCAGGAACGCCGCTCGAATTTCGACTATGAGGACCTTCTCGCCTGCGGGAGGGGTGAGCTGTTTGCGCACGGCCCGCAGCTGCCGCTGCCCCCGATGCTCATGTTCGACCGCATCTCCGAAATTGCCGAGGTGGGGGGCGAATACGGCAAAGGCTTGGTTCGCGCCGTGCTCGATCTCAAACCTGACCTGTGGTTCTTCCCTTGCCATTTCAAAGGCGATCCGGTGATGCCAGGCTGTCTCGGCCTTGACGCGTTGTGGCAATTGCTGGGCTTCTTTCTCGGCTGGCTCGGTTCGCCGGGCAAAGGGCGCGCGCTCGGCATGGGCGAAATCAAGTTTTCTGGGCAGGTCCTGCCGACGATGAAAAAAATCGTTTACGGCATCGACATCAAACGCGTGATGCGCTCGAAGCTGGTGCTCGGCATTGCCGATGGCTGGCTGTCGGCGGACGGTTCGGTCATCTACCGTGCGCTCGATCTCAAAGTGGGCCTGTTCCGCGATGGCGAGCCGCAGCCCAGCGGCGCGTGAGAACTCCTCTCGGCCACGCACGATGCCGCAAATGCCGCCGGCCTTCAGACAAGATCATGCGCGGATTCATTGCTATAGTTCACACCACGAGCGCCGGTTTCGACGGGATCATCTCACGACAGGGCTCTGGCGGGCGAGGCTGACATGAAACGGGTCGTCGTCACCGGGATGGGCATTGTCGCCTCGATCGGCAACAACACACAGGAAGTGTTGGCCTCGTTGCGCGAGGCAAAATCCGGCATTGTCCGTGCCGACCGCTATGCCGAGCTCGGCTTTCGCTGCCAGGTGCACGGCGCGCCCACGCTTGAAGCGAGCGATGCCATCGACCGCCGCGCCATGCGCTTTCTCGGCGGCGGCGCCGCCTGGAATCACGTCGCGATGGAGCAGGCGATCCGCGATGCCGGTCTCGAAGAGACCGAGGTGTCGAACGAACGTACCGGCATCATTATGGGATCGGGCGGTCCGTCGACGCGCACCATTGTCGAGAGCGCCGACGTGACGCGCAGCAAGGGACCGAAACGCGTCGGCCCGTTCGCGGTTCCCAAAGCCATGTCGTCGACCGCCTCGGCCACGCTGGCGACCTGGTTCAAGATCAAAGGCGTGAACTACTCGATCTCGTCCGCCTGCGCGACCTCGAACCATTGCATCGGCAATGCCTTCGAAACTATCCAATCCGGCAAGCAAGACGTCATCTTCGCCGGCGGCTGCGAAGAACTCGATTGGACGCTTTCGGTTTTGTTTGACGCCATGGGCGCGATGTCGTCGAACTTCAACCAGACGCCGGAAAAGGCCTCGCGCGCCTACGACGCCGATCGCGACGGCTTCGTCATTGCCGGCGGCGCCGGCGTGCTTGTCCTCGAACAGCTCGACCATGCCAAGGCGCGCGACGCCAAAATCTATGCCGAGGTTGCCGGCTATGGCGCCACGTCCGACGGCGCCGACATGGTGCAACCGTCCGGCGAGGGCGCGGTGCGCTGCATGAAAATGGCGCTCGCGTCGGTGAAACCTCCGGTCGACTACATCAACCCGCATGCCACCTCGACTCCGATCGGCGATCTCAAGGAGATTGAAGCGATCCGCGAAGTATTCGGCAAGAAATGTCCGCCGATTTCAGCAACCAAATCGCTCAGCGGTCATTCGCTCGGCGCCGCCGGCGCGCAGGAGGCGATCTACTCGCTGTTGATGATGAATTCCGGTTTCATCTGCGAGAGCGCCAATATCGAACGGCTCGATCCGGCCTTCGCCGACATGCCGATCGTGCGCGAGCGCCAAGACAATGTGAAGCTCGGCTGCGTGTTGTCAAACTCGTTTGGTTTCGGCGGCACCAACGCTTCGGTCGTCTTCAAGCATCCGGACGCCTGACACATGCCGGGTTTGATGCAGGGCAAGCGCGGCCTGATCATGGGGGTCGCCAACGATCACTCGATCGCCTGGGGGATAGCCAAGACGCTGGCGGCGCACGGCGCCAAGCTCGCCTTCACCTATCAGGGTGAAGCGCTCGGCAAGCGCGTCAAACCGCTCGCGGCGTCGGTCAATGCCGACCTGGTTCTGCCCTGTGACGTCGAGGATATCGCAACCGTCGACGAAGTTTTTGCCGAACTCAGTCGCGCATGGGGCGCGCTCGATTTCCTGGTTCACGCCATCGCCTTTTCCGACAAGACTCAGCTTGCCGGCCGCTATGCCGACACCAGCCGCGAAAACTTTCTGCGCACCATGCTGATCTCATGTTTTTCGTTCACCGAGGTCGCCAAGCGCGGCGCGGCGATGATGCCCAATGGCGGCGCCATGCTGACACTCACATACAATGGCGGCTTGCGCGCGATGCCGAATTACAACGCCATGGGCGTCGCCAAAGCGGCGCTTGAGGCCTCGGTGCGCTATCTCGCCGTCGATTTCGGGACCGAGCGCATCCGCGTCAACGCCATTTCTTCCGGCCCGATCCGTACGCTCGCCGGCGCCGGCATCGGCGACGCTCGGGCGATGTTCGCGTTTCAGCAGCGGCATTCGCCGCTCCATCGCGGCGTCAGCTTGGACGAGCTCGGTTGCGCCGCGCTTTACCTGCTCTCCGACCTCTCGACCGGCATAACCGGGGAAATTCATTTCGTCGATTGTGGCTACAACATCATCGCCATGCCGCATCCCGACGCGCTGCGCGCCGACCAGCAGCGCGCGCCCGACAACGGCAAAAAATAACATCTGCCGCTCGGGTACGGAGCGGCGGCGCTACAGCTTGGCCAGATGCGGCATCACCTCGCGACGAAACAGATCGAGCGACCGCAACGCGTCGGCAAGCGACATGGTGCCGAGGAATAGATAAGTCAGCAGATAATTGACGCCGAGCTCGCCGACCTGACGCTCGAGCTCGGCCCGGACCGTCGCCGGCGAACCGGCGATCACGGTGCGATCCTCAACGCAAGCCTCGAAATTGGCGCCGCGCGGTACGTTCAGTCGCGACGTGAGCCCGGTCTCGCCGTGCTTGACGCGCAGCCAATTTAAATGAGCGAGGTGCCGGTCCATGGCCGGCTTGGCGAAGCGATGCGCCTCCGCATCGGTGTCGGCGACGAAGACGTGCCGCTGCACGCCGATCGCCGCGCCGCCCGGAAATTCCGGTTTGGGGTGAACCGGACCGCCGCGTTTTTGCAGCGCCGCCTTATAAGCGGCGATATTGGCTTTGGCCGTCGCCATTGGTCCCAGCGTCACGAAATGCAGACCCTGCTCGCCGGCCCAAGTCGAACCGATCTCCTTGGAGGAGCCGTACCAGAATGGCGGATGCGGCTCTTGCAGCGGGCGCAGCTCGATCGGCACATCCTTGTAAGTGTAGTTTTCGCTTTCGTAGGAAAGGCGCTCCGTCGTCAGGCCGGCGCGCACGCACTTGAAAGCATCCATGAAAATGTCGCGCGAGCGATCATGCTCGACCTTGTGATATTTCAGCTCGTACGGCGACACGCCGCGGCCGACGCCGACATCGAGCCGACCGTGGCTGAGGTGATCGAGCATGCAGATTTCCTCGATCAGCCGCAGCGGCGAATAGAGCGGCAGCAAATAGACGAGCGGCCCCAGCCGCATCCGCTTTGCTGTGCGCGCAACTGCGCCGAGATAGACGCCGGGTACTGGCACCATGTTCAACGGAGTGGCGTGATGCTCGGCAACGTGCAGGCAATAAATCCCTGCGGCTTCGGCGGCTTCCACAAATTTCAGCCGTTCGTCAAACAGTCTCGCCAGCGGCCGGTCGCCATGCTCGACATGATCAAACAACCCGATTTGCATAATGCATTCCGCTCCCTATCCATTTCATATATGCCGGGTTCGCCGCAGTCCGGCTCGCAGTGCATTGCGTGTGGAAAACATCAGCTTGTTTGTTTTCGGCGGCAACCCGAGCCGCCGTCCCATGCCGATGCAATCGGCGTCGGTCTTTAACCCCGCGGCGTGGATGCCGTGAACGGCAAGCTCCTCGTCGCGATCCTCGGTATCGCCGGTCACCCCGACGGCGCCAATAACTTCGCCCTCCGAATCGCGGATGAGCATGCCGCCGCCTTCGGGAAAGATTTGATCGCCGCTCGCGGCGATGAGATAGCGCATGAAGATCGGCCGCTCCTGCGCGCGCTCGCGAACGAGTTTCGAGCTGCGGCCGAGCGACAGTGCGGCATAGGCTTTGCCGTAAGCCATTTCGAACCGGATCATCGAGGCGCCATCTTCCTTCTTGAACGCCTTCACCTTGCAGCCAGGTTCGACCACGATGACGCTCAAGGGTCGGCAATTCAGCGCGGCGCCACGCGCGATGATCGCATCGATAATGCGCTCGGCCTGTTCGAGTGTGATGGCAGTCATTGCTATATCGGTCTGGGGGCGTCGATAATGGAATGCTGTGTGGAATAGGGCGGTCTGACCTCACGTTCTGCCATCTTCCTCGCGCTTATTCCATAGCGCCCGGCCGGCGCGGATTTTCTCCTCTTGCTTAGCCCGGCCAAGCACGCCACATCTGCGCGGTGCCGCCACATCCTCCCATAGCCGTCGAGCGCCTCGTCAAAATCTATAAAACCGTTCCCGCGGTCGACGGGATTTCATTTTCGCTCGCGCCCGGAACGATCACCGCACTCCTCGGCGGCAACGGCGCCGGTAAGACCACCACGATCGCCAGCATCATGGGCTTGATCACGCCGACGTCCGGGCGCGTGAGCGTCCTCGGCGCACAGATGCCGCAACAGCGTTACCGCGTTTTGCAGCGAATGAATTTTGAAAGCCCCTATGTCGAAGTGCCGATGCGGCTGACGGTGCGGCAGAATCTGACAGTATTCGGCAAGCTGTACGACGTCGATGATGTGCGCGAGCGCATCGCCGAGCTTGGGCACGAGCTCGATCTCGTCGATCTGCTTGATCGCCGGACCGGCAACCTGTCCGCCGGCCAGAAAACGCGAGTGTCGCTCGCCAAGGCGCTTATCAATAGTCCCGATGTGCTGTTGCTCGACGAACCGACCGCTTCGCTCGATCCTGACACGGCGGATTGGGTGCGCGGGCGTCTGGAGCGGTATTGCCGGGACCGGCACGCCACCGTGCTGCTTGCCTCGCACAACATGACCGAAGTCGAGAGGCTGTGCGAACGCGTGATCATGTTGAAACGCGGACGCATTGAGGATGACGACACGCCGGCAAAGCTGCTGCAGCGCTACGGCCGCAGCACGCTGGAAGAAGTCTTCCTCGATGTCGCGCGCGGTAACGGCGGCGAAGCCCGGGAGGCCGCCCAATGAGTCGCCGCCGCAAATCCGCGGTCGCATCGTCGGCGCACCGCATCTCGGCGATGATGCTGCGCCACTGGTACCTGTTGCGCTCGTCCTGGCCGCGCCTGCTCGATCTTATCTATTGGCCGACGGTGCAAATGGTGACCTGGGGATTCCTGCAATATTACATCGCCAACAACGCTGGATTTTTCGCGCGCGCAGGCGGCACTTTCATCGGCGCGGTGCTGCTGTGGGACATTCTGTTCCGAGGCCAGCTTGGCTTTTCGATTTCATTCCTGGAGGAGATGTATTCCCGCAACCTCGGCAACATCATGATGAGCCCGCTGCGCCCGTTCGAGTTCATCATTGCACTGATGGTGATCAGCGTGGTGCGGCTGTCGCTCGGCGCGGTGCCGGTGACGTTCCTTGCCATCGCATTTTTCGGCTTCAACCTCTACGCCTTCGGCCTGGCACTGGTCGCATTCTTTTTCAATTTGATGCTCACAAGCTGGGCAATCGGAATCTTCGTCTCCGGACTCATCCTGCGGAACGGCATGGGCGCTGAAAATCTCGCCTGGTCGATCATGTTTGTGTTCATGCCGCTGACCTGCGTCTACTACCCGGTCGCGACCCTGCCGACCTGGCTGCAACCGGTCGCCTGGCTGTTGCCACCCACTTACGTCTTTGAAGGCATGCGGGCGCTGGTGATCGACAAGGTGTTCAGGCCCGACCTGATGCTCTACGCGCTCGCGCTCAACGCCGTTCTGTTCGCCACCGGGGCCTTCGGCTTTCTTGCCCTGCTGCGGAGCGCGCGGCGCGTTGGCTCATTGATGCAGAGCGGCGAATAATTACCTTAGGTTCCGGGGCGCGAAGAATGGCCACCATGTGAGGGCCGAATGGCGTGAAGGCGTTGAATCTACATGCCAAATAAAAAGGGAAAAGTTCGCTTTTAAGTTGACCAGATGACACACGGACGTCACAATGCTGCACTGCGGCAGGCTGGGGACGGTTTCAAAATGGCTATCGGCGAGTTTGGCGGCGCGCCGGCGGTGCCGGGCGACACCGGTGTTCTCGTCTCGACTCCACTCTATTGGTTCTATGAGATGAGCCATGCTGCCCTGAACCCGTCGCGGGCCTGGGCGGATGCGACCCGACTGTTTTTCAAAAATCCCGGCAATCCTCTTTCCTATACGACATTCGGCAAATCGGTCGCGGCCGCGTGCGAATTGTTCGAGCGCTCGACCCGCCGTTACAGCCGCCCGGACTGGCGCATCAATTCGACCTTCGCGGGCGGCGAGCGAATTCCCGTGCGAATTTCCGCCGTCTGGCAGCGACCGTTCTGCAATCTCATCAATTTCGAGCGTCAGTTCGAACATCCGCCCAAACGTCCGCAGCCGAAACTTTTGATCGTCGCACCGATGTCCGGCCACTACCCGTCGCTCTTACGCGGCACGGTCGAGGCCTTTCTGCCGAACCACGACGTCTACGTTACCGACTGGGTTGATGCGCGCATGGTGCCGCTGTCGGAAGGGACGTTCGATCTCGATGACTACATCGACTACCTGATCTCGATGCTGCATCGCCTCGGCGGCGACACCCACGTCGTGGCCGTGTGCCAGCCCTCGGTCCCGGTTCTCGCCGCGGTGGCGTTGATGGAGGCCGACCAGGATCCCTGCGTGCCGATCTCCATGGTTCTCATGGGGGGACCGATCGACACCCGGATCAACCCGACCGCGGTGAACGCGCTCGCCGAAAAGCGCGGCATCGATTGGTTCCGCAGCCATGTGATTACCAAGGTGCCATTTCCCAATCCCGGTTTCATGCGTGACGTCTATCCCGGTTTCCTTCAGCTCAACGGCTTCGTCAGCATGAACCTCGAGCGGCACATCGAGGCGCACAAGCAATTGTTCCTCAACCTGGTGCGCGGCGACGGCGATTCGGCGCAGAAGCACAAAGAATTCTACGACGAGTACCTGGCGGTCATGGATCTTGCCGCGGAATTTTATTTGCAGACGGTGGACACGGTGTTCGTGCGGCATGCGCTGCCGAAGGGCGAGATGACCCATCGCGGGCGCCGCGTCGATCCTGCCGCGATAAGGCGTGTGGCGTTATTCACGATCGAAGGCGAGCACGACGACATTTCAGGAGTCGGGCAGACCGAAGCGGCACACCGGCTGTGCGTCAATATCCCGCCAGATCGCCAAGCACATTGGCTGCAGCCCGATGTTGGGCATTACGGCGTCTTCAACGGCTCGCGTTTTCGCGCCGAAATAGCGCCGCGAATTTCCGACTTCGTGCTGTCGATGACACTCTCCGACCGCGCAGCGCGACGCCCGATCGGCGCGCGATTAGTAAGCGCCGCGCTTCGCAGCGCCTGATCTTCTCCACATCGTTGCGCCGCGGGCCCAATCTCGCCATGGATATGGGCAATGTGGCAATATTGCTTTCGTAATCGGATTCGGGTGTCCCATGCCGCCGCATGCGCTGCTCTACCGCCGCCCGAGCGAGCCCGGACGAATCGAGATCGCGTTCGACGGCACCGTGTTGCCAATCCGCATACGGCGGCACCGCCAGGCCCGGCGCTATACATTGCGGATCCAAGCGCCGACGCGCGAAGTCGTACTCACGATTCCGCCGCGCGGCACGCTCAAAGAGGCGCGCGCATTCGCCGAGAAGCATGGCGCCTGGATTGCTGCCCGGCTCGGACGTCTGCCGCAGGCAGCGCCTTTCGCTGACGGCGTTTTGTTGCCGTTGCGCGGCGAACCGCACCGGATTGCGCACCGACAGGGCGCGCGCGGGACCGTGTGGACGGAGAGCGACGGCAATGGCGGGCAGCTGTTATGCGTCGCCGGACATGCGGCACACCTCAATCGGCGCCTCGCCGATTTTTTACAGCGCGAAGCCAAACGCGACCTCGAAGCTGCCAGCCGGCAGTTCGCCAACGATCTTGGCTTGGCCGTACGGCGCGTGAGCGTGCGCGATCAGTCGAGCCGTTGGGGTTCTTGCTCAACTGCGGGCGTGCTGTCGTTCTCATGGCGGCTCATTTTGGCGCCGCGCTATGTGCTCGAATACCTGGCCGCTCATGAGGTTGCGCACCTTGTCGAGATGAATCATTCGGCGCGGTTCTGGCGCGTGGTGAACCGGCTCGTCCCCGGGCATGAAAGGGCCAAGGCGTGGCTCGACGCCCATGGAGCCGATCTGCACCGTTACGGTTTGCCGGGGACGCAAGCCTAAGTCCCCTGCCCTCAGGATTGATCTCACCGATTGGTGCGAACGGCCTGATCTCCCCGGCACCGATTCGCGCCCCGCGCCTTTTGACGCAGGCGATAACACTAATGCGTGATCTACATTGTATTCGCGCGGGCGAGGCCTATTTTCCGTTCTATCAAGGCCGACCGGGCGACTCCCCATCCCCCGACACCCCGTCGTCCGGTCAGATAAGCCTGAGTTGAGGCAACAACTTACGGACCCCAAGCGGCGTATTTGCTTGGGGTCTTTCTTTTGTTACGGACCCCAAGCGGCGTATTTGCTTGGGGTCTTTCTTTTGCGTTGCCTGGCGGGCTCGGCGCGCAGCCGCTAACGCCGCGTCAGATCCTCAACCATGCTTGCGGCAACGGCCAGTTTCGACACTGTTAAGCCGGAACTGGCCATTGCGCCGATCGCCGATCGAACCGGATCGACCTCGGCCCTGTGCGTGGCCGCCCAGGCCTCAACAGCAGGGGCGCCCCAAGTTCCAGCCTCCAGAACGGCGGCCGTAAGCTTGCGCTCGGCATCGCCGATCACGTCGCGGGCGCGATCAAGCGCCAGGCGATCGAAGTAGTCCGCTGCCGGAATCTCGGCGCCGGTTAAACGCGAAATGCCGAAGAATGCCGCGACGGCGAAATAGGTCGCCGCCACACGATTGACCGGATTGCGGCTGCGGTCGGCGACCAGCACGATGTCGGGCGCGGCAACGAGCGCGCGAAGGTCGGCAAAGCGCGCGGCAATCGCATTGGGCAAGCCGGCGGCCATGAGTTCCTGCCGGCGCGCTTCGCGTGCTGTTTGCAGATCCAGCGACAGCGACTCATCGAGCGCCGCGCTGACCGCCGTAATGCCATCGCGATAGTGCATGACGACTTCGGCCAGCCCCTTGGAAAGATCGACCGCGCGCAAAAACCAGACCAGCCGGTCCAGCAACAGACTCTGCACCTCGATATAGAGATTGAGCTGCAGTTTTCCGGAAACCTTGTTGTCGAGATCATCGATCGCGGCGTTCAGCGCGGTGAGATCGTAGCTGTCCCGGGTTGCGGCGAAGGCTGAGGCGATCGCGGCCGGCGCGGCGCCGGTCTGGTCGGCGATGCGCACGATCAGCGACGGGCCGCCGCGATTGATCATGGAATTAGCGAGCTGGGTCGCGATGATTTCCCGGCGCAAGCGGTGATGCTCAAGCGCATCGGGATATTTCTCAGCCACGGCCTTGGGAAAATACCGGCCCAGTTCGCGCGCCAGATAAGGATCGTCCGGCACCCCGGATTCGAGCAGCTCCTCGTAGAGGCTGAGCTTGGCGTAGGCGAGTAGCACCGCCAGCTCCGGCCGCGTGAACGGCTGCATGCGGCGGCGGCGTTCCTCGAGCTGCATGTCATCGGGCAGATATTCGAGCGCGCGATCGAGCAAGCCGCGGGTCTCGAGCGATTGGATGAGCCGCTGCAGAAAACCGAAATCCTGCATGCCGCGCCGCTCCGCCAACGACAGCGCGAGCGTCTGTAAATAATTGTTGCGCAGGACGAGCGCGGCGACTTCGTCGGTCATCTGCGCCAGCAAAGCGTTGCGGCCGTCCATGTTCAGCCGCCCATCGCGCAACGGGGTGCTCAGCGCGATTTTGATGTTGACCTCCATGTCGGAGGTATTCACGCCGGCCGAATTATCGATGGCGTCGCTATTGAGCATGATGCCGGCAAACGCGGCTTCGATGCGGCCGCGCTGGGTGACGGCGAGATTGGCGCCTTCGCCAATCACTTTGCAGCGCAGCGCCTTGGCCGTGACGCGGACGCCGTCATTGGCTCGATCGCCCGCCGCTTCGTCGCTCTCGTCCGTGGCGCGAATGTAATTGCCAATGCCGCCGAAGAAGATGAGATCAACGCGCGCTTTGAGGATGGCGCGAATGAGATCGTTGGGCGTGACATGCTCGGGAAGTCCGAGCAGGGCTTGGGCTTCTGGTGACGGCTTGATGTCCTTCGCGGTACGCGAAAATACGCCGCCGCCTTTGGACAGCAGCGTTTTATCGAAATCCTGCCAGCTCGAACGCGGCAGATCGAACAGCCGCTTGCGTTCGGCAAAGGTGCGCGCCGGGTCCGGATCGGGATCGATGAAAATGTCGCGATGATCGAAAGCGGCGACGAGCTTGATCGTTTTCTCGCGCAACATGCCATTGCCGAAAACGTCGCCGGACATATCGCCGACTCCGACGACGGTAATCGGCGTCGCCGCGACGTTGATGTCCATCTCGCGAAAATGCCGTTTTACCGACTCCCAGGCGCCGCGCGCGGTAATGCCGATCTTTTTGTGGTCGTAACCGGCTGAGCCGCCCGAGGCGAAAGCGTCGCCGAGCCAGAAATCGTGCGCGATGGCCAGTTCATTGGCGATGTCGGAAAAGGTCGCGGTGCCTTTGTCCGCGGCAACGACGAGATAGGGATCGTCGCCGTCATAGCGAATGAGGTCGGCCGGCGGGATGACGCCGGCCGTGCCTGGGCCGATATTGTCGGTGATGTCGAGCAGCGTCGAGATAAACAATTTGTATGTCGCGACGCCCTCGGCCTGGATGACTTCGCGCGGACCGCCGGCCGGCAAGCGTTTGGGCACAAAACCGCCCTTGGCGCCGACCGGGATAATGACGGCGTTTTTGACATTCTGCGCCTTCACCAGGCCCAAGACCTCGGTCCGGAAATCTTGCGGCCGATCCGACCAGCGTATGCCGCCACGCGCGACTTTACCGAAGCGCAGATGGACGGCTTCGAGCCGCGCCGCATAGACAAATACTTCATAGAGCGGTCGCGGCGGCGGCACCGCGTCGAGCATGCGGCTCGAAACCTTAATCGCGATGACGTCTTTGGCGCGGCCGTTGCGATCGAGCTGATAAAAATTGGTCCGCACCGCGGCCGTCACCGCATTGACGAAGTGGCGGATGATGCGATCTTCGTCCAGGCTATCGACCGCCTGCAGCGCGGTTTCGATTGCGGAAAGGATTTCTTTTTCCCGCGCGGTGCGTTGCTGCGCCGGCGAAGCCGAGCGCGGATCGAAGCGGTTGCGGAATAAATCGACGATCTGCGCAGCGACCGCCGCGTGCTTGCGCAGTGTCGTCCACATGTAATCCTGCGAATAGGCAACCTGGAGCTGGCGCAGGAATCGCGAAATCGCCCGGATCAGCGCCACTTCGCGCCAGCCGAGCCCGGCCGCAAGCACCAAGGCGTTATAGCCGTCGTTCTCGGCTGCCTGCGCCATGACGACGAGGAAACAGGCCTGGAGCCGGCTTTCCGAGGCGGACAAGTCGATCGGCTCCGCGGACGCGCTTTCAAGCTCCATATCGTGAAACCACACCTCTGCCGCTTCCTTGGGGCGGATATGATAGGTGCGCTCGTCTACGACCCGAAAACCCATGTTTTCGAGAACCGGCACGCGCTCCGACAATGAAATCGGCCGGCTTTGGCTGAACACCTTTAGGCCGACCCGCGTCGGCGCGACACCTTGCGGTCGATAGAACGCGACGCCGAGCGGCCGTTGCCCGCTTAAGGTTTCCAGGCCGCGAATGTCGGCCACCGCCTCCGCCGCGGAATAGACCTCTTGATAATCGACCGGAAAAGCGTCGCGATAACGCGAAAACAGCGCACGCGCCCGAGTGAAATCGGTATCCGTCGTCAGCGCCTCGCGCAGCGCGTCGGTCCAGCTGCGCACGATCGCTTCGACGCCGCGGTCGAGCGCGCCGCGCTCCGGATTGGCGAGCGCGCCCTCGGCGCGGGCAACAATATATTGCACACGTACCAACGGACTTTCGGGAAAGAACGGGTAATAGGCGCTTAAGCGCCCGTTGAATGCCGTGGTCAAATATCGGCCGATGGCTGCTCTGATCTGGCCGCTGTAACGATCACGCGGAACATAGACCAGCACCGAGACATAGCGATCGAAGCGATCCCGCCGCGGCAGCACGCGCACGCGCGGCCGCTCGTCGAGATGAAGGATCTCCAGTGCGAAGTGATAGAGCGACTCTTCATCGATCTGAAACAGTTCGTCGCGGGGATAAGTTTCGAGCACATTGACCAGCGCCTTGCCGGAATGGCTGGCCGGAGCGAAGCCGGCGCGATGGATGATGCGATCGACTTTGCGCCGCAGGTACGGAATGCCGCGCGCCGGCTGGGTATAGGCCGTCGACGTGAATAGCCCGCAGAAGCGATGCTCGCCAACAAGCTTGCCGGCGCGGTCGAACCGCTTGACGCCGACATAGTCGAGATGCACGCGCCGATGCACCCGCGACCGTGCGCTGGATTTGGTGATGATCAGGAGCGTTTGCTCCTGCAGAAATGCGCGGATTGCGGACGTGATGGTCACCGGCTTATTCCAATGCTGCAGCAACCGCACGCCGGAATCGCGCAGCAGTCCGAGACCCGTCCCGGATGCCGGTGCGAGGGTTTCATCGTTGGTGAAGGCGTAATCGCGCGCACCAAGAAACGTAAAATTCTCCTCGACCATCCATTTGAGAAATGCGCTCGCTTCGCCGATCTCATCGCTCGCGAGCGGCGGCGGTTTTGTTTGCAATTCGGCGATGACCTCGCGCACCCGCGCGAGCATCGGCTGCCAGTCTTGGACGCTGGCGCGAACCTCGGAAAGGATGTCGTTGAGCGCATGCACGACCGCGGCGCGCTGCGCCGGATCATCGGCCTCATCGACATGAAAATGGATGAAGCTTTCGCGGCGGGCATCGGCAGCCTGCGGTGCTTCAAAATCAACAAGCCGGCCCGCAGCGTCACGCCGCACCAGGAATACCGGGTGAACAAACGTGCGAATTTCGAGACCGCGGCTGTTGAGTTCGGCGACGACCGAATCCACCAGGAACGGCATGTCGTCATTGACGATCTCAAGCACCGCGACGCTGCGCGGGCCGGCGAGCGGTTCAAATTGTATCTTGGGAGTGCCGGGGCGGCGCTCGGCAAGAAGGGACCAAGACTGTTCGGCGATATTTGCCAGTTCCGCTGCACCGCAGTGCCGCAAATCTTCGGGCGCCGCGAGGGCGAACAATTTGGCGACAAACGCTTCAGGCACGGCGGACTTCCGCGCCACCAGGAGCCTAGTGGCAGCTGCAATCAACGCGGTAGCGCCACCTTGGTCACCGGCTGCAGGATTGGCTTGTCGGTTCATGTTTGCTCTGCTTACGATGCACAATAATACTAATCGTTCATGACGGTGATCTGCTAGCAGCACCTGTCTGCATGTTTGCATTGCACAGGGTCCGCGGTGCACCGGTTTAACGAGAGCGGCAGCGAGAAATCATGCGAAAACGAAACAGCAAAGCCGGCCGAGGCGCGCAACAACAACGCCGGCCGGCGGCGGCAGATGATGATCGCCATATCACGGCGCTGAAACTTAAGCTGGAACAGTTGACCCCAGAGATGGCGGCCTATTTTGCCAAATGCGAGGAAAAACTCGGCTTCGTTCCCAATGTGCTCAAGGCCTATGCCTTCGACATGCCGAAGCTCTCGGCTTTCGTCGCCATGTACAATGATTTGATGCTGGCGCCGTCAGGCTTGAGCAAGCTCGAACGCGAAATGATCGCGGTCGCGGTCGCGGCGCACAATCGCTGCTATTATTGTCTGGTCGCGCATGGCGCGGCGGTGCGGCAATTGTCCGGCGATCCGGCACTCGGCGAGCTCATGGTCATGAATTACCGGGCAGCGCGGCTGTCGGAACGCGAACGCGCCATGCTCGATTTTGCCGTCAAGCTCACCGCCGAGCCTTGGCTCATTGAGGAGCAGGATCGCGCGCGCTTGCGGCGCGCCGGATTCTCCGATCGGGACATGTGGGACATCGCCGCAGTCGCTGGCTTTTTCAACATGACGAATCG
>JBKPIZ010000257.1:0-2289 GCA_046730495.1 Pseudomonadota bacterium | reverse complement strand
ACCCGCTGATTTGCTGCTGCAGCATCAGACGCGCAGCGTTGACGACAGTCTCGTCCACGCCCACGGAAATAACTTTGGGCGTCATGACGTCTTTGACCCGCATTGTCACCTCCTCAATTTGGAGGTCGCCGAAAAACCATCCGCATTATAGCGAATGCTTTAACCGCCTGAAGGGTCAGGCCTGGCCAACGTCAAACTAAAGACATCGATCAATTGGAACGCAATCTGGCCGCAGGCAGGCGGCCACCGCGGAGGACAAGGCGGGGGGATCAATTGAGGGCAGTCCGGCCCTATTGGCCTTACGAAAGCCATCGAGCAAGATGATTGAATCGGAAAAGGCACCGGGGCGGAGTACGGCATTGATCTGCGTCACTGTTGTCCGCGCGTTTCTACTAACGGCAGTTTTTGCCGGCGCATTGACGCCGGTCCGATGTCTTGGCGAAGACGGCAATCAATTGCCGGCCAAGGCAACAATGGAGCTGTCGCGCGAACTGTTCTCGTTGTTGCAGCAAAAGAAAATGCCGAAGCATTCGCCGATCCTTGTGCGCATTTTCAAGGAAGAAGCGGAACTCGAAGTTTGGAAACAGGACACCACCGGGCATTTCCAGATCCTCAAGACTTACCCGATCTGTCGGTGGTCGGGCGATCTTGGGCCGAAGTTACATGAGGGCGACCGTCAGGCTCCGGAGGGGTTCTATACAATCACGCCCGAGTTGATGAATCCGAATTCGAACTACTATCTTGCGATCAATACCGGCTTTCCCAATAGCTTCGACAAGGCGAACGAGCGGGACGGCACCTTTCTCATGGTCCACGGCGACTGCTGGTCGAGCGGCTGCTATGCCATGACCGACGAGCAGATCGGCGAGATCTATTCGCTGGCGCGCGACTCACTCGCCGGCAGCCGGCCGTCATTCCAGATCCAGGCCTATCCATTCCGCTTGACGCCTGCGAATCTGGCGCGGCATCGAACTAATCCAAACATGGCGTTCTGGGAAATGCTCAAAATCGGCAATGATCATTTCGAGGCGACGCATCTCGAACCTAAAGTGGATGTGTGCAATCGGCGTTATGTGTTCGATGCGCAGCAGCCGCCGAATTCATCGCAGCCTCTTGTATTCGATCCAAACGGTAAATGCCCCGCCTTTATCGTCAATCCGAAAATTGCTCGGCCGGCGCTGGAGAAACAACATGCCGACGAGATCGAATACGCGCAATTGGTTAAAGACGACGTGCCGGTCGCCCCAATCTACAGCGGACTCGACGGTGGAATGAACAAGGTTTTCCTCGCGCGGCTTCCGGGCAGAATAATACCGCTTGCGATAGTGCTGCCGCCGACCGGCGAACTCGACTTGCCGCAACTGCCGCCCGTGCCCTGGGCCGATAATGACGGTTCGTTAGCGAACAAATTTTTCGGCGCCTTGTTCAAATCGAAGCTCGGCTCACCGGCGCAAGTCGCCTCGACTGATTCAGCAACGGCGGAGCGCGGCGCGAATTCGGTTACAACGACGACAACAAAATCCGCGCCGGCAGATTAAAAAATATTTCGACGATGAGTGGCCTAAGCTATAGACTTTTGTAACAGACCGGTGACCAGGAGACGGCCGTGATGCTTGTGCTACGCATTCTGGGAATTCTCGCCGTAATCGTCTGCTTCGAAAAGCCCGTTCACGCGCAAAATCACCCGTGGTGCATTTTTAAAAATTACGGCGATGGTTATGCCGATTGCCGGTACGCGACATTGCAACAATGTTTGGCGGACCGGCTCGGAACCGGCGCGTCCTGTGGACCCGGTCCATACCCGTCCTCACCAGAGCCACACACGAGGTCGCCGCGGCGTTCTTGAGAAATTCAAACGCCGGCGGATCGATACCGGTGAGTTTAACTCGGCGACTTGAGCCGCTCGGGTCGGTCCCGGCGGGATGCCATTCATGAAATTTGCACTGACCTGACGCGGGTTGCCGCCATCCGCGAATAAATGGAGGCCGCCCAAGCTATGGACCTTTGTAGGAGCTGGTCATCAGGAGACGGCCGTGAAACTTTGGCTACGCATTTTGGGTGTTTTCGCCGTAATGGTCTGCATCGAAAAACCCGCTGTGGCGCAACAGAACTACCCATGGTGCGCCTATTACAATCTCGGCCAGAATGGCTTTCGGATCTGCAGGTTCGCGACATTGCAGCAATGCTTAGACGATGTGCTTGGTATTGGCGGGAACTGTAGTCCCAGTCCGTACCCGACCTCGCCGGGACCGCGTCGATCGACCGGGATTTCAAAACGCCATCATCACC
>JBKPIZ010000256.1:0-3257 GCA_046730495.1 Pseudomonadota bacterium | reverse complement strand
GCTCACGCACTGCCGCCTCGTTCTTGGCAACGCCCCCGGTGAAGGTGAATTCCTCGGCCACCCCGCCGGAACGGGAGATGATCGAGATCGCGCGCAGGATGATAGCGCGGTGCAATCCCGCCAGAATGTCCTCGCGCTTCTCGCCCAGCGACAGGCGATCGCGCAGCTCGGCACCGGCAAAAACGGTGCAGGTCGAGTTGATGCGGGCTGGACGGTCCGATTTCATGGCCATGGGACCAAGCTCGTGCAGACCCATGTTCATCTCGTCGGCGATGTAGCCGAGATAGCGTCCGCAGCCCGCCGCGCATCGGTCGTTCATCTGGAAGTTCTCGACGATGCCCTTGGCGTCGACCTGGATGCCTTTGGTGTCCTGGCCGCCGATGTCGAGCACCGTGCGGGTCTTGGGATACATCATGTGGGCGCCCAGCCCATGACAAAGAATTTCTGAGCGAATGTGCTCCTTGGAAAACGGCAGCGTCACCCGTCCATAGCCGGTGCCGACGAGGTAGGTTTCCTCCAGATCGATGTCGAGCGTGGCTTCGATTGTCTTCGGCACGTCGCTCGATCCGGTCTTGACCGCACCGTCTGCGGCGATGACGCGGGCGAGGGCGCGGCGGAATTTCTCACTCAGGCCACCCGATGGCGGCCGGTTCTCTACGTCGATGATCGTCTTGGCGTAGACGTTGAGCAGCAGTTCGTAAGGCAGCCGCGCCGCGCGGGCGATTTCCTCGGCATGGACGTGGTAGCGCGAGCCGGCAATGTCGCGGAAAAAGTCCGACTTGCGCTTGGCGCCGGGCGCGTAGAGCGACGGCGCTTCTTCGCGCAGAAGCTTGAATACCTCGCCGATGGCGTCCTTGACCTCGATTTCGACTTTGGCAAAACGCTCGCCCTTGACCTGCCCGCGGCAGGTTTCCTCGAGATCGTCGAGCTGTTCGCTGAACTGCACGAGGCGGAAGGAACGATGGAGCGCGTCGAGGAATTCGTCAAGCTCGCCGCTGTTGCCGCCTCCGGTATTCAGCGCGCGGCGAAACAGCGTGAAGCGGCCGTCGATGCGCGCCTCTTCGCTCGCCACGCGAGCCGCCGTGGCGTAATTCGAGCGGGAGTTGGTGATGCCACGGCCGATTACGTCGCAGCTTTCATCGAGCAGAACCGCCTTGGTGGTGGTCGATCCGAGATCGATTCCGACAAAGGTCTTCATCATTGCGTCTCCGGATCTGTTCTTCAGGCGGCCGAAAGCGCGCCCGCTCGCTTCTGCTCGATCATTTGGAAATAGCTCTCCAGCCGGTTCTTGATGTTGGCAGCCGAGAAGTAGCGCGGATCGACGAGATCGGATTCGATAAAGGCCGCCGGCTTGCCGGTGCGCTTCTCGACCTCGCGCATCATCAGGAGCTGACCGGCGGAGAAGCTGTTGCAGCTTTTGATCGAATTGATCAGCAGGCCGTCGGCATCGTACTCATTAATATAATTCGACAGCATATCGATGCGCATCGGCAGGCTGCGGTTGGTATAGACGCCGAGGCAGTATTCGGCCAGCGTCTCCAGCGGTTTATCGGGATCGTGGCGGAAGCCCAGATCGTACACGCCGCCGACCTTGCTATAGCTCGAGGCGACGACCACCGCGCCTTCGTCGTAGAACATTTTCCAGAACTGGCGGAAGCTTGTGTAGTTTGGCGGACCTTCGACGACCAGGCGATATTTCTCCTTGCCCATGTCGCCGTCGGGCGTGACCGGCCCCTGGCCGTGGGTGAGGCGGTCTTCTACTTCGGCGAGCAGGAACTTGTAATATTCGATGGCATCATCGGTGCCGCGGAAGGCGCCGAAGATCGGGCCGATGTAATAGATGGCACCAAAATAAGCGTCGATCGGCGAGGGCTTGTTCTTCGCGCTCTGCAGCACGCGAACGAGATCGTCCTCCGCTTTCACCGACTTCTTCAGATATTCGCGCAAGCGGTCGATGTCGAACTTCACGCCGGAGACGCGTTCGAGCTTGGGGATCACCTCGTCCTTGAGCTGCTTTACCATGTACTCGGTCATGTTCTTGGTGATCTTGCCGTCGCCCATGTAGGGCGTGTGCAGCATGATCGTCTCGCACTTGTATTGCTCGCGCAGCAGCTCGAACCACTTCATGAAGGTGAAGCAGCCGGTATAGGACAGCAGCAGCACGTTGGGATCGGGGAATTTCTTGCCGTTCGGCGCGATGTTGCCTTTCGACATCATGCCAATGTCCGATTTCACGTAAGTGCAGACGTCCTCCGAGTGGCCGATCTTTTCGGCTTCAAGCACGAAGGCGCCGCTCGTGCGCCGCAGTCCGTTTTGAATGGCGTTGACCTCGGGCAGATTGTTGACAAGGCCGAAACACATGAGCAGCTCGTTGAGATTGCCCGGCACGAAAGTAGTCGCAACCTTCTCGCCGGTCTGCGGCGCGCTGGTGAGCCGATCGTAATGGCCGGCCATCATTTCCTTCTGCTTCACCATGGAGGCATCCTTGACGACCTGCTTGGCCGCCGCAGTCTTCGAGGTGACGAATGTGGTTGTCATGTCCCGCTCCATAGTTTGATCGAATCGGAAAATGTCCCGGCCTGCTCACGAATCGGCTGCATCTGCCCGGAATTTTCGGCGTATTTGAAGGCGATGTAGGGAATGCCGGCGTCCTTGAGCACGTGTTGCTGCATGGGCCGGTCGAGTAGCGCCGGATCGCAGAAGCTCGGGGCGGCGAAGATCACGCCTTCGGCGCCGGATCGCCTGACCGCGCGCACGAGATGCTGGCCCTTCTCCTTCAGGTCCGGCTCGTATTTGGCCGCCGTCGATTCGGACTGATGCAGAAACGCACTGGCGAGGTTGTGCAGCGGATCGCCTTCGATCGAGGTATCGGCCGTGAGCCAGCGCGTGACCAAGAGCAGGTCGTCGTCGACGACGTAGCAGCCGGAAAGCTCGAGCGACTTGATCAGATTGAGCGGCGGCTGCTCGCAGAACGCGCCGGTGACGACGACGCGGCAATTGTCGCGGCGCGGACGCTCCTCGGCGCGGGCGGCGGCAAGATAGTCGCGCAGCATCGCCGAATGTTCCTCGACTGGCAGCACCATGCCGGCGCGCAGCACCAGGTAGGTTTCCGCCGCCGGGACCTGCCACGGCTTTTCCGCGCGGAAGGCATAGAGCTCGCGAACCAGCCCCCGATTTTCGTTGTAGAGCACGATCGAGTTGCGCAATTCGTCGTCGGTGATTGGCTTGCCGCGCAGCTCAGCAAGGTCGTGCCGCAG
>JBKPIZ010000255.1:0-1905 GCA_046730495.1 Pseudomonadota bacterium | reverse complement strand
GACGACCAATGCCGGCGCTTCGGATATGGCGCGAGCCGCGTTCGGCTTCACGCGGACCAAGCGCGAAGGCGACGACATGGAGGCGATCACGCGCCTGTTCGCGCCGGAATTCCGCAACCGGCTCGACGCGATCATCACCTTCGCGCATCTGTCGCCCGAGATCATCAAGATGGTGGTCGAGAAATTCGTGATGCAGCTCGAGGCGCAACTCGCCGACCGCGATGTCACCATCGAGCTCACCGACGAAGCGACCAAATGGCTGATCGCCAACGGCTACGACGAGCTGATGGGCGCCCGGCCGATGGCGCGGGTGATCCAGGAGCACATCAAGAAGGCGCTTGCCGACGAGGTTCTGTTCGGCCGGCTCAAGGGCGGCGGCCACGTCCGTGTCATCGTCGTCACCGACGAAGCCGGCAACAGCAAGCTTGGCTTCGATTACCCGGATGGGCCGGTCAAGCCGCGGCAGGAGAAGCTGCCGGAGCCCCGCCGCGCCAAAGCGAAGCGGCGCTCCTCGCCGAAACGCAAGCCGCCGGGCGGTGGCGATGGCGGTCCGCCGCGGCGCGGCATCGTTCCGAAAGTGCCGCTCGTCAAAGTGTGAAAAGGTTCTTCCGGCGGGCGGTCAATCCACCCGCCGGAATTGTTTCAATTTCCGCACAGACCAGATTGCCAATACCGGCAGCGCGATCGCGGTGGCCAAAAACAATGGCTGGGCGCCGGCGCGATCGATAACGACCGCGCCCGCCGCGACGCCGGCGGTCTGCCCGACGTAGAGCGCCGACGAGAACAAACCCACGGCGGTGCCGCGCGCCTGCGGCGTCATCTGCGTGGCATTGGTCTGCAGCGTGTTGTGCAGCATGTAGAAGCCAAGCCCGATCGCGGTCGTGGCGATTGGGGCGAGCCACCAGACCGGTCCGATGGCGAGTTGGAGATAGGCAATCGCGAGAATGATCCCGCCGGTCACCGCGAGCCAGACTTGGCCCAAGCGATAGACCAGCAGCTTGACAAGTGCGGCGTAGATCAGGCCGCCGATGCCGAAACAGGCGACGACAACGCCGACCAAGGAAAAGCTCAAGCCAAAACGCAGGTGCAGATAGGCGCCGATATAGGCAAAGGCGCCCCAGGCCAGCGCGCCTTCGAAGAATCCGGCAATCAGCACGATGCGGGCGAAGGGATTGGTCAACACCGCGGCATAGCCGCCAAACAGACCGCGTCCGCCGCGGCTGCCACCCTTTCGGGTCTGCGGATTGACGGCGAGCTCGAAAACCAGACCGGCCGCAGCCATGGCGAACAGTCCGGCGAGCACGAAGAAGACATTGCGCCAGCCAAGGAGGTCGCCGAGCACCCCGCCGGCGGCCTGACCGAACAGCTGGCCGAGAATCTGTCCGGAAATGTACCGCCCGAGGATTTGCTGCAGCCGGTCATGCGGCGTGACGTCACCGACATAGGCCATCGAGATCGGTATGACCCAGCCGGCGGCAGCGCCGGTCGCAAGCCGCGCCAGTGCGAGCTGCGGCAGCGTTGATACCGTCCCGCAGATCGCCACCAGGACCGCGCCAATGGCGCAGGTGAGCGCCACGGTCCGGTATTTGCCGAACCGGTCGCTGATCGGACCGATGATCAGCTGGATCGAACCGTGGGTCACCGCATAGGCGGTGACCACCATGGCCGCCACGCCGACGGTGGTATGAAGATCGGCCGCCACCTGCGGCAACAGCGAGTCCATGACCCGGACCTGCGCCTGGCTGGCAAAACCGGCGACGGCCAGCAAAATGATAGAGCGCGTTGGATCCGGTCGCGGCGGCGAGATGGATGGCGAAGAAAGCACGGGGGTATTCGTTATGCGGCGTCAGTTGAACGAACGTCGGCGTTGACACTCTGCGGAGCACAGGCTTTCTAACCCGCGCC
>JBKPIZ010000254.1:0-2014 GCA_046730495.1 Pseudomonadota bacterium | reverse complement strand
ATCCTCGTGGCTGTGCTGTACAACCGCGCCCCACCTGACCGTATCGACCCGATACCTGAGTGATGTCCGCTTTGGGTCAAAAACCGGACATCGGATTTCCATGCGATGTCCGCTTTACCCCCGAAAGCAGACATCCGTCAGCGCAACTGGGATGCCCCATATGCGCCGCAGCACATAGCGCGCTATTCGCGAGTGAGAGCAAATTGTGGGAGAATGTGACGCCGAGTGTCTTCGGCGACTTTGAGGCTAGCTAATTCGCCGCTTCTATATGGGCGTCCTCGATCACTCGACCCCATTTGGTGATCTCTGACTTGATATAGGCGTCGAATTCCTCCGGACTAGAACTGCCGTTGCTCATGCCGAGCTCGGCGAGGCGCGCCTTGGTGTCGGCCGAGGCGAGCGCCTGGCGGGCGGCGGCGTTGAGTCTCTCCAGAATATCGCGCGCCGTTCCCGTAGGCGCGACGATGCCGAACCAGGTTTCGGCGGCGAAGCCTGGAATGGTTTCCGCAACCGTCGGGATGTCGGGCGCGGTCCGTGCGCGATGCGCGCTGGTGACGGCAATTCCGCGCAGCGTACCGCCTTTGAGGTGGCCCATGACCGCCGACAGGTTGGCAAACATCAACGGAACCTGTCCGGCAACCGTATCGTTGATCGCTGGCGCTTCGCCCCGATAAGCGACGTGCACCATCCGGATACCGGCATCGTGCTCAAAAAGTTCGGCGGTTATATGCGGCGTCGTTCCGACCCCGCCGGTGCCGAAATTGATCTTGTGTGTGGACGGCGCCTTGGCAAGAACTTTCTGACGTTGCTGCAGCATTGGTCGGGTGCGGTCATGTGTCCGGCCTGTTTGTGCGGCCGTGAAGCCGCTGGCCATAATGCTCTGCGCGGATCGGGTCCCAATCAAAAACACGCATTCAAAGATGCGCTGACCCAAGCGGGTTCTCCCGATCCCCGGATCGACCTTGGCTGCATTACGTCATCATGTCCTCGCCAATTCCTTCAAAGCTCCACCTTCCACATTGACAGTGGCTTCACCTCCTTTGTTGTTCTCGCCTCCAACGCAACTACTATAGCATTTCGAAGGCGCGGAGCTGGCGCCGTCCACAGCATCAAAAGCAGACATCGCCTCGATTAAACGGGATGTCCGCTTTACCCCCAAAAGCGGACATCGTTCAGCGCGGTGGCAATCTCTAGCGCAAAATGCGCTAGCGCAAATTGCACTAATCGATGCGCACGATTGTCGACTTATGTGGTCGCCGTCTTTGATGAACGGCCGCCTTTGTGGACCGCAATATTGAACGTGATCTGTCTGACAAAATGGCTAATTTACTCAATGTATTACGGCATTTGTTGAATTTTCTCGCTGAAAATCTACCGCGCTCGCTTCTGCTTCCTTGGACTTATCAAAATACCGACGATCGGTAGCCGATTCATAAGTCCCTCGCCCGCTGCGGCGGCTTACTGCCTCTTTGGGTCTGCTCGCCGTCACTCAGCTTACGTGCGGTCCTCGCATCAGCTTCAAGGCCGCTTCGATACCTCTCCAGGTTTCTGCCTCTTCCGTCTGACCGTTCTCCTCGAAGCTGCGAGCCTTCTGAGCGGCCTCAACGACCGCCATCTCGCCATGGGCCTCAAGCAGTTGTCGGGCATAGTCATAAATTTCCATCTCTCCCATCCTCATGACGCGGTCCTCCTCTCGTTGAAAACGACCTGACACACATACGGATCAACATAGGTGCACAGTTTTAGATTTCACCAGGCCAGCACTGATAATGGTCGGCAATCTGTCGTGGATTGGGAATTCTCATTTCGCCAGCGCGATCCGCGCGGTTACGCGATATACGCGGCGAAATTGCCCACCCTGTAGCGCCAATGCTGATTTTTTAATCATTTAAATCTGAGTTACTTCGTGGAAAAATGGAGTTTGTGTCTAGCTAGGTTGACACCACTTTTGCGGCACTGAGCATCGAGGGGGCCATTCCGGATCGGGAGGGAGATTCCGGGCGTGATATTGCGC
>JBKPIZ010000253.1:0-12254 GCA_046730495.1 Pseudomonadota bacterium | reverse complement strand
CATCAACACCGATCAGATCGCGCCGATCCTGCATTCGCGCGGGCTCAAAGAAGATTATCGCACCATGCTGTTTCATCGCGCGCGGCGGCGCGAAGACGGCAGCGAAGATCCGAACTTTGTCCTCAACAGGCCGCAGTTTCGCGCGGCCGGCATTCTGGTCACTGGCGAAAACTTTGGCGCCGGCTCGTCGCGCGAATCCGCGGTCTGGAGCATGCTGGCCAACGGCATTCGCGTCATCGTTGCCAAAAGCTTTGCCGATATCTATCGCGAAAATTGTCTGCAGAACGGTTTGCTGCCGGTCGTGCTCGGCTCTGCGCTTGGCGATCAATTCATCGCCAGTGTTGTCGCGGTCGATGGCAAGGCACCGTTCACGGTCGATCTGGTGACGCAGCGGATCGGCGGCCCCGGCGGCCCGGATATCGCTTTTGAAATTCCGGCCGCCGATCGCACGCGGCTTCTCGAAGGCCTCGACGATATCGGGCTCACCCTCAAACACGTCGATGAGATCGCAAGCTGGGAGGTGTGCGCGCAAGCGGCGCAGCCCTGGCTGCAGTCGGCGCGAGACAGCCGCTGAGCGGCGCTGAACAAGGAGTGCGCGAATGAACCAACGCAAAAAATTCAGAGCGCTGATGAGCGGCAAGTGGCTCGTACTGATGCCGGGCGCCTATGACGGATTGTCGGCTCGCATCATGGAAGTCGAAGGGTTCGAGGCGCTGTGCGCCGGCGGCTATGCCGCAATCGGCTCGATGATGGCGCAAGCCGATATGGGCCAGTCGAACATGCGCGACTATGCGGATCATTACGCGCGCATCTGCGGCGCCGTCGAGATTCCGGTTTTTGTCGATGCCGATACCGGCTTCGGCGGCGTCAACAATGTGCGCCAGATGATCCGCGCCTTCGAGGCCGCGGGCGTGGCGGGAATGTTCTTCAGCGATCAGGTCTTTCCGAACCGCTGCGGCTACCTGCCGGGCAAGCAGGTGATCCCGGCCGAGCAGATGCTGGCCAAGATCAAAGCGGCGCTCGATGCCCGCCGCGATCCGGATTTTTTCATTGCCGCGCGTACCGACGCCGCCGGCGTCGACGGCCTCGATGCGGCGATCGAACGTTGCCAGCTTTTCGTCGCCGCCGGTGCCGATCTGGCCAAGCCGCAGGGCGTGGATGCGATCGAGGATATCAAGCGCGTGATCCGCGAAGTCGATTGCCCGCACATGGCGACGTTGTCGCAAGCGGCAGGGGCGAAACGCAGAAGCCTCCAAGAGCTCGAAGCCGCCGGCGTGGTCGCGGCGACCTTTCCTTCGCTCGCGCTGTTTGCCGCTGCGCATGCGGTGCGCAATGTGCTGCGAATCCTCAAGCGTGAGAACTCGCTGACGGCCACGTTCGACCACCTGCTGCCGCTCGACGATTATTACGCGTTGGTCGGACTCAAGGACCAATTGGCGCGCGAGGAAGCCTACGATCAGGCGGCTGCGGCGCTCGCGCGCAAACGCGCGGCGGAATAGTCAGAACGCGAATAGCGGGTCCGCAAAAAGAAAGGGGCCGGCACAAGGCCGGCCCTTCCCCCATACAATGCTGTACAGCATTTACCCCTTAGTAACGACCGGTGGAGGGGCTTTGCCCTTTCCGACGTATTGAGCGCAGCCGGCGATGCTCAGGAGAGCCAACACCGCGGCTGTTGCTAGAGCTATTTTCTTCATGAAAGTACTCCCCCTTGTCATGACGATTTAACCATACAGACGGCCACCCCCATCCTCTAGTGCTCAAAAGACACAGTCACTATCAGATTGCATCGGGGGGTTCGGATTCCCGATTTAACCCTTGTTAGGGCTTCGTTAAGAACCGCGGCGCGCGCCCATAACCGCCTGAATTGGGCGACAATCGCCGGCCCCTATTGAGAAGCGACCTCCAAACCACGCGAATCTTGAGCACTTTCGGGTACGGGTCCGGTTTGAGCTTGGACCTCGCGACCGTTGCAAATATGCCGCACGAAAGAAAATCCGAAAAAGCTGCCGAACATTTGCCACCGGCGGGGAATCAATAATTGGTAAATTCGGGCTGCTAAACCAATAAGGCAGACCGAGTCGCGGCGAAGCCGGCCCTATCTTGCCGGTTTCGCTTGGTTGATGGCTTTGTTTTGGCATGCGGAGGGGCATATGCGGCGAAAACTGACTGGTATTGGCGGCTGGGCGGGGCTGGCAAGCTTGGGGATAGTGATCGTGGCCACCGGACTAGGCCTCGGCACAGCAAGCGCGCAAACCAATTCGACACCGCAGATCGCCCGCCCGGCCGGCAACAAGACGCCGGTCATGACCAGCGGAGCGGGCCAGTACTACTTCGAATTTCGCTCACGCCAGGCCTGGGACTACGGCCACACTTTTGTGGTCTTCGGCCGTGTCGGCGAGGCACCCAGCAAGAACAATGTTGCTGGGCTTTCGCCAAAGGGCGACGACCCATCGATGTGGGTCATGGGCCATTATGTTCCGGTCCCCTCGGATACCGGCTGGACCGACGGCGACCTCGAGGACAGATACATCACCGCGCGTTACCGCGTTCTCGTAAGCAAGGAGCAGTACGACAGAACCGTCGCTTACATCCGCCAGCTGCAGGCCAAATCGACGACCTGGAGCGTGGAGATGTACAACTGCAACGCCTTTGTCGCCGATATCGCGAAGTTCATGGGTCTTAGGGCACCGTCTTCAACCTGGATTTATCCGAAGGTCTTCGTGACCAATATGCGCAAGATCAATACCGGGCATCCGGAAGCCGCCGACGAGCTCGTCAGCGAGAATGTGAAGGAAATGAACAATCCGACCCGCGATGGCCGCGCCATGATCTCCGCCGGCATGATTAAGCCGGACAGCGCGCCAGCGGGATCGGCGTCGCCGCCCCACGTCACCATTGGTGCCGTTCGCGTCACGAATCGTGCGGGGAATTAGGCGGTCGCAGTCGAACCTCACACGCCCTGAGCAAACGCGCCTTGAAAGTTTCGGTGTTCAGCGTAATCGCCGCACTGGCGGCCGGTGTCGCGCTTTCCAGCTGCGCCACCAGCACCACTGTCACGCAAAGCGGCGAAGGTGCGAACGGCGCGCCGGTCGTGCCGACCAGTGTTGCCCAGCGCGATCTCACGCCCCAGGAAAAGAAAGTGATCATCGATGCAGTCGCGCCGTCGCTGCGCAATGCCGGCGCCGCGAAATATCGATGGGCAAAATTCCCGACGGTCGTGAACGAAGAGTCGGTCAACTACTGCGCAACAGTGGACGCGCAGAGTCCATACGCGGCGTATAGCGGCCGCCAAGCCTATATCATCGAAGCGCATTTGAGCGGCGGACACGTATCCTCGGCGGTCATGGGCTTGATCGCCGGCGGCAAGGATACCGCGATCGTCAACGAAATGTGCGCCAAGTACGGGCTCGACCCGAAAAACGCGAGCTGACCGCGCGAGCTGACCGCGTTGCTCGCCCGCCTCGGCAATACGCGCGATAATGCCGTCATTGACGACGAGCGTGGGTCCGTTGTGTGAGGCGCGTCGTCGTAGTTGAGAAAGAGCGCTGCATAGGCGACGTCCCAGGGATTGCCCATCACGCACGCCGTCTTGAAGAAACGACGTTTCATTGACAGCCTGCAGCAATGAAATATTTTGGTCTAACCATCAGGCGCAAAAGCCGAATGATAGTAATCCAATCGGCGCATAGGTTTGGGCGTGGATCGATTGACCAATCTTGAGCTGTTCGTGCGTGTGGCCGAGGCCGGGGGATTCACGGCCGTGAGCAGCGAGCGGGCGCTCAGCCAATCCAGCGTCAGCAGAAAAATATCGGAATTGGAGCGGTGGCTCGGTGTCCAGCTGCTGCAAAGAACCACACGGGAAGTGAAACTTACCGAAGCTGGCCAACAACTTTATCAGCGCAGTCTCGCCCTGTTATCGCAAGTCGAAGATATCGAGAGCGTCATTGCCAATTCCGGGACGAAGACGTCGGGGACTTTGCGCCTTCAGGCGTCGTACGAGTTCGGTCACGCCTACGTCGTGCCGTATGTGCTCGACTTTATGGCCGAATACCCGGACATCAACGTCGATTTGCGGTTGAACAATCGGTACGTGAACCTCATCGAAGATGGCGTCGATATTGCAATTCGAATGGGCAATCTGACCGATCAAAACATTGTTGCCAAGAAATTGTGCCGGGACCGCCGGCATGTCGTCGCCTCGCCGGCTTATTTGCAGCAACGCGGCGTTCCGCAAACTCCAGAAGATCTGAAAAACCACGATTGCGTTGTCTACAGCTTCCTGGAAAATCCAAATCAATGGAAATTTTCATCTGATGAGGGGACGCAGGAAGTGACCGTCTCGGGGCGGTTCCGAGCAAATGGCGTCGTGCCTTTGCATGCAGCCGTGCTTGCCGGCCATGGCATAGCGATCTTGGGCAATTTCATGGTCCATAAAGACCTGGAAAGCGGCCGACTACGAAAAATCCTTCCGGACTTCCACGTCCAGCCGATCGATATTCAGATCATCTACGTTCCGACCCGCCATTTGCCGCGCAAGGTCAGGACCTTCATCGATTTTTACGCCACGCGGCTCAAGCAATGCGAGCTGTTTCAGCCGTTGAGCGAAATCCAAATCGCGTCGTGACCGTACGCGACCTTTAATCGTGTCCGTTGGTTTGGGGTACCGCGTGATTTGCGGTTAGACACGCCGCTGTGCCGCGTGTTTTAGCCAGGCTGCTTCCATTCCTCGGCGCTGGCGCCGGCCAGCGACTGGACCCGCGTTTCATCGGCTGCGAGCTCACGCGCAGGTCCCGAATAAACCACGTGGCCATCGTCGAGCACGTAAGCATGGTCGGCGATTTCAAGACTCATGCGTACATTCTGTTCGACCAAGAGCACCGTGATGCCTTCTGAGCGCATTTGCGCGACGATCCGGAAGACTTCGCGCACGATGAGCGGCGCCAATCCCTGCGACGGCTCATCGAGAATGAGAAGCTTGGGATTGAGCAAAAGCGCGCGCGCGATCGACAGCATCTCCTGCTCACCGCCGGAAAGCTGCCGCCCGCGGCTGGCCCGGCGCTCCTGCAGGCGCGGGAACAAGCGATAAACAGTATCGGGGGTCCACGGCCCGGTTCGCTCGAGCGGCACCAGCAGATTTTCGTCGACCGTGAGATTTGGAAAAATCCTGCGGCCTTCGGGAACGTAGCCGACGCCAAGCGCCGCGACCCGAAATGGCGGCCAGCCGGTGGTTTCCGTTCCAAATATCGCGACCCGGCCGTCGCGTGGCGGAGTAAGACCCATCAGGCTGCGCAAGGTCGTCGTCTTGCCGGCGCCGTTGCGCCCCAATAAGGCGGTCACCTGGCCTTCGGCCGCTTCGAGGCTAACGCCGTGCAGGATGTGGCTCTTGCCGTAAAACGTATGGAGCCCTTCGGCGGCGAGCGCAGCGCTCATGCGGCCCTCGTTGCGGCCCTCATGCCGCCTGGCCCAGATAGGCGGTTTGCACCGCCTTGTTGGCCGCGATTTCGGCCGGCGTGCCTTCGGCGAGGAACTTGCCTTGGTCGAGCACCATGATGCGGTCGGCGAGATGAAAGACCACCCGCATGTCGTGCTCGATCAGCACGATGGTCAGCTTGCTGTCCTTATGCAGCCGGCGAATGAGCTGGGTGATTTCATAGGTTTCCTGGTCGCCCATGCCCGCTGTCGGCTCGTCGAGCAACAACAGGCGCGGCTTGAGCGCCAGCGCCATCATGATCTCGGTGGCGCGTTGATCGCCATGGGACAATTCGCCGACCTGGCGATCGGCTTTGGCCGCGAGACTGCCCAAGTCGATGAGTTCACGCACCCGCGCGCGGATTTTTTCGTTGTCCATTTGCGACAGCCACGCCCGCAGGCGCAGACCGGACGCGACCTCCACCGCAATGCGCAAATTCTCGCGCACCGTAAGCTCGGGAAAGACTTCCGTCACCTGAAACGTTCGGGCGATGCCGCACCACACGCGCCGCGCCGGCAGAAGATCGGTGACGTCTTGGCCGTCAAAGACGATGCGGCCCGCGGTCGGACGAAAGAACCCGGTGATCAGGTTGAAAAAAGTGGTCTTGCCGGCGCCGTTCGGGCCGATGATGGCACGCAGCTCCCCCGGCTCGACTGTCATCGAAATATTGCTCAGAGCGATCAGACTGCCGAAATGCTTCGATACGCCCTGAACCTGCAGCAAACTCATGAGCTCGCCCCACGCTCGGCGGGCGCATGATGACGAAATCGGAGGCGTAAGTCCAATCCGCGCGCCGTCACGGCGCCTGATAAACGGCGCGGGCGTCGGCGCTGAAAGCTTTGCGCGAATTTGGATCGAGATAAAACATGTGGCCGCCGCGATAGAGTTTCAGCGTGGCGCGGCCTTCAAACGGCGGAAGGTGATCGAGCACGTAGCGTGACGCGGCATAGGGCGTCACCATGTCGCTATAGCCGTGGGCGATCAAAAGCCGAAACGACGGCGTAAGCGCCAAGAGCACGCGCAGATCGTCGTTGACGCTGGGCTGACCGTGGCCAGATTCCCAATCCCATTTTCCGGCGATATCGCCGGCGAGCAGGTTGTAGGACATCTCGGTCTTAAATCCGAGTTCGTCGCGCGCATAGCCGACGAATGCACCGCCGTAGGCGCGCACCAGTGCGTCAAGAATAGGATCGGGCCCGCGCGGCACCGGACTTGTCGGATAGGGATCGTCCACGGCAAATGTCACGTCGTAATGGCTGACGATCTTGTGGCTGCCGGCCTCAAAGCTCTTCACGTAAGCGTCGTGGATGAAGCCGTTGGCTTGGGCGATGGCCTCGACCGGCAGCCCGGTCGTTTTCGCGACTCGCCCATAGAAACTCTTGGCGGCGTCGCCCTGCGGCGGCGGACCGGCGAGCGTTGTGAGATAGTCGGTCAGAGCAAACTGCTCAGCCTCGGCAAGCGCAGCCTTGCTGAAGGCCCCTTGGCGCTCGAGTTCGGCAGCCGCGAGCGACGGCAATTGCAGGGCGGCGCCAAGCGCGAAACGATCGCCGCCGAATTGAAATGCGCCTTCGAGCGTCGGCGACAGCATCAGGACGCCCGAGGCGACGATGCCCTGCTCGCTTTGCAGCACGCGCGCGACCTTGGCCGCGCGAAACCCGCCGTAGCTTTCGCCGAGGATGAATTTAGGCGAGTTGGCGCGCCCGTTCTTGGCGACGTAGAGCGCGATGACCTTGGCCATGGATTGCGCGTCGCTGTGAACAGACCAAAAGCCCCGGGCGCCGTCCGGCTTGGCCGCGCGGCTCCAGCCGGTGCCGACCGGATCGATCAGCACCAGATCGGTGAACGCCAGCCAGGTGTCCGGGTTGTCGATCAGCCGAACTTTGGAGCCGTCACGGCCGTCGAGACCGAACTGGGCGATGCGCGGGCCGACCACGCCGAGATTGAGAAAGGCCGACGCGGCGCCGGGCCCGCCGTTGAAGACGAAGGTCACCGGCCTCGCCGCGGTATTCGACGACTTCGCTACAAAGGCCGTGTAGAAAATCTGCGCCGAGCGTTCGCCGCTCTGGTCGAACAAGGCAAACGTGCCCGCGGTCGCGGTATAGGCGAGCTTGCCAGACGGCACATCGATCACGTGATCGGTGACGGAGTCGCCTGGCAACAACGCCAGCACGCCAGGGGGGTTCTGCTGGTGGGCATTCTGATCCTGGCCGCCTTGCTCGTGGTGCTCGCCGGCGCGCTGCCGCGCATCCCCATGCGCATTGTCGCGATCGGCATCGCGGTGTTCCTGCGCCAGGCTTGCAGGCGCGGCGATGGCGAGGACGATCACCGCGATCAGCGAACGCAACATTCCCGGCATGATTACACCCGCGCAGGTCCCGACAATCGGGCGCTTATTCCAACTCGATCGCACCGTCGATCTCGACCGCAAGCCCGACCGCGCCGATTGCAAGCGACACCTTTGCCGGCAGCGCCTCGTGCCCTTTGAGCTTGCCATTGGCAAGCGCGGCGCGGACCGCCTTCTCGATTTCGCGTTGTGAGGTAATGCCGACCTTCTTGAGAAATTTGCGTATGCTCACATTGAATACTTCTTCATTCATGATCGCTTCTCCAAAACGCCGGAAAGATGGCGGCGGCGGTCAGTTTATCCGATCTATTTTGTCGCTCCTGCTGGACAAATGACGCATGCATCCGCACCGGTAGACAACACCGTCAGGATCGGTGAAGTTCGCCTCCGCATAACGGGTATTTGATCCCGGTGCAGGGAGATCGGAGACTTCGGCAATGCCTTTTCCCCGTCCTTCGAAAGCTCTGGCACGCTTTACGGTGCTCGATCTCACCCGCGTGCGCGCGGGCCCGACCTGCGTTCGCCAGCTCGCCGATTGGGGCGCCAACGTCATCAAGATCGAATCCCCGCCCGGCGTCGAAGATCAGATGGGCGGCCCGCGCGCGGGGTCTGATTTTCAAAACCTGCACCGCAACAAGCGCAGCATGACGCTCAACCTCAAGATGCCGGAAGGCCTGGCTGCGTTCAAGCGCATGGTCAAGAAGGCCGACGTCGTGGTCGAGAATTTCCGCCCTGACGTGAAGAAGCGGCTTGGCATCGACTACAAGACGCTGGCGAAGATCAATCCGCGGCTCGTTTATGCCAGCATTTCCGGTTTCGGCCAGACCGGCCCTTATGCCAATCGGCCCGGCTTCGATCAGATCGCCCAGGGCATGGGCGGACTGATGTCGATCACCGGCCTGCCCGGCCAGGGGCCGGTTCGCGCCGGCATCCCGATTGCCGATCTCACGGCCGGCCTGTTTGCCGCGCTCGGCATTCTGGTTGCGCTGCTCGAGCGCGAGAAATCAAAGAAGGGTCAGTACGTCGAGAGTTCGCTGCTGCAGGCGCAGATTTTCATGCTCGACTTCCAAGGCTCGCGCTATCTGGTCAAGGGCGAAGTGGCGAAACAGGCCGGCAACAATCATCCGACCAGCATTCCGACCGGCGTGTTCAAGACCAAGGACGGTTACATCAACATCGCCACGGCGGGCCAAAAGACCTGGCAGCGGTTCTGCGAAGCCGTCGGCGCCACCGCGTTGATGCGCAAGCCCGAATATCAGACCCCCGAAGCGCGTTCGAAAAACCGCGACGCGCTTGGCGTTGAAATCGACAGCTACCTTACCGGTGAGACCAGCGCCGAATGGGTCGATCGCCTCAACGAAGCGGGCGTGCCATCCGGGCCGATCTATTCGATTGATCAGGTTTTTGCCGATCCGCAGGTGCAGCATCTCGGTATTGTCCAGAGCGTGACCATGAAGGACAAAAGCAAGATGCGCCTGCTCGGCCAGCCGGTCGGCTTGTCGCGTACGCCGTCACGTCTGGCGGCGCGGCCTCCCGATCTGGGCGAGCATACCAACGCGATCCTCAAGGAGTTCGGCTTTAGCGCGCGCGACATCGCGGCGCTGCATAAGGCCAAGGCGTTGTGATCCAAGGAGTTACGACATGACGCAGACCGACAAAATGCTCGCGCGCAGGGAAGGCGGCGTCGGCATTGTTACCTTCAACAATCCCGAGCGGCACAACGCGGTGTCGCTGGAGATGTGGGAGGCGACCAAGCGCATTCTCGACGGCTTCGCCGCAGACGATGACATTCGCGTGGTGGTGCTCACTGGCGCCGGCGGCAAAGCCTTCGTCTCGGGCGCCGACATTTCCAAGTTCGCCAGCGAGCGCGCAACGCTGGAGGCGCAACGCGCCTATAACGCCAAATCGGATGCGGCCTATTCCAGCATCGCCGAATTCTCCAAGCCGACCATCGCAATGATCAAAGGTTACTGCATCGGCGGCGGGGTCGGGCTCGCTACCTGCTGCGACCTGCGCATCTGCTCGGACGATTCCCGCTTCGCCGTGCCGGCGGCCAGGCTCGGTGTCGGCTACGGCTACAAGGGTCTCAAGCGCCTGGTCGATATTGTCGGTCCGTCATTTGCCAAGGAGATTTTCTACACTGCGCGGCAGTTCGACGCCGAGGAAGCCCACGCGATGGGGCTGGTGAATCGCGTGGTGGCGGCGGGCGAATTGGAGACCTACGTCAAAAGCATTACCGACATGATCTGCGCCAACGCGCCGCTCACTATCAAGGCGGTAAAGTTCACGGTCGGCGAGATGCTCAAGGATGAGACCAAGCGCAATCTCGCCCGCTCGGTCGAACTCGTCGAGCAATGTTTCGCCAGCCGGGATTACACCGAAGGCCGCACCGCGTTCATGGAAAAACGCAAACCGGTCTTTACCGGCACGTGAGCCGGCGGCGGGATTGCTGCCCACTTTTGCCCACCATAAATTTGATCATGGGCAGAGAACGCAATCGCCCCTTATCAGCGGTCGAACCGGCTTGCTAAATTAGCGAAGCCAGTCGCCGCGAATGGCGCGCATGAAGTCGGGGAGGGCGGACAATGTATCGGGCTACCAAGGACATCAAGCTGCCGACGACGATCACCGGTTCGCTGCCGCGGCCAAGCTGGTACACCGAGAATCTCGGCACGCGCCACTTTCTTGAAGCGATGGTGAGCCGCCGGTTTCGCGAGCAATACGAGGACGCGCTGACCTGTTATTTGCGCGATCAGGAACTCGCCGGGCTCGACATTCTCACCGACGGCGATTGCCGCTTCGACGACGACGTCGGCGGCCAGAGCTGGACCGCCTACCCGCCGAACCACATGTCGGGTCTCGATATCGCGCATCCGCAGGCGACGCTGGCCGGCCGCGGCGGCATCTGGTTTCCGCGCGGTCACATCCTGCACGACTATCTTGAATCGCGGGTGATGCCGGTGATCACCGGGCCGGTCGGGCGCGGCAATCTGCAATATACGGCGATGTGGAAGGCGGCGCAGCGCTTCACCACGCGGCCAGTGAAATTCGGCGCCGTCTCCGCCGAGATCGTCGCCTTCGCGCTACAGGACCGTCACTACAAGAGCGTGCCCGAGCGCATGTTCGCGATCGCCGACGCCTTCAACGAGGAGTACCACGAGCTCGCCGATGCCGGCTGTCCGGTCATCCAGATCGAGGAGCCGCAAATCCATCTGATCGCGGTCCGCAAGATTCAGGACAAAGTGATCAACCCGCAGCTGATGGTCGAAGTGTTCAACCGCACCGTCAAAGGGCTGCGCGCCAAGACCGAAGTGTGGGCGCATTCCTGCTGGGGCAATCCTTCGCAGCAGCGCATGTTCGCGCAGGTGCAAAGTTACAAGCCAGCGCTCGAAACCTACAACACCGTCGACGCCGACGTGATCACCTTCGAATCGTCGAGCTCCGGCGGCATCGATCTCGAAGCGATCGGCAAGACGATCACCGGGAAGAAAATCGCCATCGGCGTCATCGATCATCATACGCTGCAGGTCGAGAGCCCCGATGAGGTCGCGGCGCAGATTCGGGCGGCGCTGAAATTCATTCCGCCGGAGCGGCTGGTGATCTCATCGGATTGCGGCATGGGCCGTGAAGGCATGAGCCGCCGGCATGCTTTCTACAAAATGGTTTCGCTCGTGCTCGGCACCAACATGGTGCGCAAGGAGCTCGGCGCGCCGGAGGCGCAATGCCTTGCCGCCGACGAGCGCTATTCGCTGGTGGTGCCGGCGAAATAAACCGCGTGAACTGCGGTCCATTTGCGATTACGCTTGGGCAGCGCATAGGGGAGGGGACAATGGCGCAAGCACAGACTGAACCGAAACTTTTCCTGCCGGCCTTACAACCTTTCTACGACGCGGTGATTCCATTGTCGTGGCTGGTCGTCCGGGTCGCCGTCGGTTGGAATCTGTTGGTGCACGGCTGGGGCAAGATCATGGTCGGGCCGACGGATGCCTTTCTCAAAGCGTTCAGCGATCTCGGCTTCACGCCGCCGGTGTTCTGGTTCTGGAGTTCGTTTCTTATCGAAATGCTTGGCGGTATTTCGCTCATCCTCGGCCTGTTCACCCGGTTTTTCGCCGCGGCGGCGGCGATCGAAATGCTGGTCATCTGCGTGACCTATTGGCAAAGCGGCAACGGCTTCTCCTGGATGAAGCGCGGCTACGAATATGTGTTGCTGTGGGGCCTGTTGTGCCTCGCCATCGCCCTGCGGGGCGGCGGACCGTATTCGCTCGACCGCAAGCTCGGCCGCGAGCTGTAAGCGCGCCTCGCCGGCTGGGTGCGAGCCGGTTAAACCCGGCTCGCGCCGTCTTGCCGTATCGCTTGTTTCCGTGACCTTCCACCGCTAAATACCGCGGGACCACTTGAGCGTTTTTCGCCTCGCGGAGAGGTGGCAGAGTGGTTGAATGC
>JBKPIZ010000252.1:0-6314 GCA_046730495.1 Pseudomonadota bacterium | reverse complement strand
ACGCGCGCGGCGCGAAGCCGAACCGCTCGGCGTCGTAGCGCGGCATCGACATCTGCATCATCTCGACCGCGCAGCAGGCGAGCCCGAACGTCATCCACATCAACGAACCGGTGCGCGCCCAGGCGATCAGATCGTCGGCGGCTGCGACGAGAAAACCCTTGTCGGCAAGCTCGGTATTCACCTGCGCGAAAAACGGGTCGGTCGCGGCGGGCTTTCCCGTGCGCGGATCGATAATTTTCTCTCGCGGAGTGACGAGTGCGGGTTCGCTCAATCCCATTCGAGCGCTCCCTTTTTCCATTCGTAGATAAATCCGACGGTGAGCACGGCCAGAAACACCATCATCGACCAGAAGCCGTACACGCCGAGTTGGCCGAAGGCTACTGCCCACGGAAACAGGAAGCTCACCTCGAGATCGAAAATGATGAACAGAATGGCGACCAGGTAAAATCGTACGTCGAATTTCATGCGCGCATCGTCGAACGCGTTAAAGCCGCACTCATAGGCGGACAGTTTCTCCGGATCGGGCTGCTTGTAGGCCACGAGAAAGGCGACGACGAGAAGCGCAAGACCGATCACCGCCGCGACGCCGATAAAAACAATGAGCGGCAAATAGGCGAGCAGCAATTGAGCCAAGGATTGACTCATATTGAACCCTTCTGGCGGTCAAACGAGGACACCCTTCCATATAGGAAAGGCGACCGGCGTGGCGCTATCCCCCGTGCAACGGACATGCGCCGATTTGCCCCAAAATCAAGCGGATTCGCGCTGCAGGCCGAATGCCGCGACCCTTAGCGCAGCGCACAAAAAGGTGCAAGGCAGGGTGCGGGACGGGTGAAAATCAGGCGGTGCATAGCGACCCTCAGCGCGCTCGGCGATGGCGGCCGCGCGTCGCCTTCTGCCGCTGCGCATGCTACGTTGGCGTGACAGCCTCCCGACGTCTCGCTCGCGACGCAATTCCCGCTCGGCAGGGATCGCAAAGAGCGACCATCTCAAAACAGGTGAACGATGAACGACGTATCGCGTGCTGCGGCCATCCGCGGCGAAGAGCATTGGACCAGTAAAGACGGCAATGTGAAGCTGTTCATGTTCGAAAAATGCGGCGCCGATCCGAATAGCGCCGCCGGCACCATCCTGTTCGTGCACGGTTCGTCGATGGCGTCACAACCGACCTTCGATTTGCAGGTCGAGGGCCGGCCCGATTCATCGGTCATGGACTGGTTCGCCCGCCGCGGCTTCGACTGCTGGTGCGTGGATATGGAAGGCTACGGCCGCTCGACCAAGGATCGCGACAACAACGCCCCGATCGCGCAAGGCGCGGACGATTGCTTCGCGGCCGCCACTTACATTCAGCGGCTCCGGGGCAAGCGGCCCTTTCTCGTCTACGGAATTTCATCGGGCGCATTGCGCGCGGCACTATTCGCGCAGCGGCACCCGCAGCTCGTCGCCCGACTCGCGCTCGACGCCATGGTGTGGACCGGCGAGGGCTCCCCGACGCTTGCCGAGCGGAAAAAGAAACTTCCCGAATTCAAAGCCAAGAACCGGCGGCCGATCGACAAGGCGTTCATTCATTCGATCTTCGATCGCGATCATCCCGGCACGGCGGAAGAAAAGGTCATCGACGCCTTCGCCGATGCCGTTACTACGCTCGACAGTTCGGTGCCGACCGGCACCTATGTCGATATGTGCAGCAAACTCCCCGTAGTGGACCCTGAGAAAATCACCGTGCCGACACTGATCATGCGCGGCCAGTGGGACGGTATCGCAAGCATCGAAGATCTACTCGCCTTCTTCGCCCGTCTGCCGAATCCCGACAAGCAGTTCGCGGTGATGCCGGGCATTTCGCACGCGAGCTTCCAGCAGAAGAATTACGCGCTGGTTTATCACATTCTGTGGAGTTTCTTCACGCAGCCCGCCCCGATCTATCGGGGGTGAAGCTCGGCGCTGGATAGTAGCGCCGCATGTGGCGCGAGTAGTCGCGTGTGAACTTTTGACCATGCGGCTTGGTTGATCTGCAAATGACTCCCGGCAGAGGCACGAAACCAACGGTGTTCCTTCTTGCCGCCTCGCTGGGTGGCTGGGCCCCGCTGGCGGTCAGCGCTGTCGCCCAGAGCCAACAGCGGAGCCACGCGCCACGGCATCGCACCGTCCCCATCCCTCAACCGCAGGCGCGCATCGCCTGTACTGTCCTCGGATGCCAGCCAATTCCGGCGGCGTGCACGCCGGTGCCGGGACGAACCTTAAGCGGGCTGCCGACCGGCTACGACGTGATCGTCTGCCCGCCTGGCATCCAGCCCCTGCGGTAGGCGAGCATGGTCCGGGGAAGCGCTCGTCGTTTCGCGCAAAACACTGTGCGGTCAGCGAGCGATCCACGTAGCCTGACCTTCCGGGCCAAGCGTGAACATTTCAATATAAGTTATTGGAATTGAACGAATATGGCGGGAGCGACGGGGCTCGAACCCGCGACCTTCGGCGTGACAGGCCGACGCTCTAACCAACTGAGCTACGCCCCCGCGGGCGCCGTCGGCAGTTAAGGCGCGCCCCATTCCAAGTCAAGGATTTCGGGCCTAAATAGGCTATTTCGCAGCGCCTTACCCTTGCCACAGAGCCGCACCAGATACGACTGGCATGCAGAAAACATCGGTGGAATCGGCAAAATAGCGTGGTCAGCCGCAACCGAATCGTTTAACTGCTTCGCCGTGAGCGGCGTTTTTTTGCGCTACCGCTTTAAGAGGAGGGATCCAATGGCGGCCAGTAAACCAACAGCGACAACCGTGACATTAAGGCATCTCGCCGCGAGTTTGGCGGAGGACAACGAGATTTCGAAAAAGCAAGCCGAAGCCATCCTCGGCGGGCTTGTCGGCAACATCGTCAAGCACCTCAAGAAAGGCGAGCGCATCCGCATCGGCGGCTTGGGCATTCTGCAAGTCAGAAAACGCGCCGCCCGCATGGGCCGCAATCCGGCGACCGGCGAACCGATTCAAATCAAAGCCAGCAAGAAGGTCGCGTTCCGCGCTTCGAAGGAATTGAAAGAGGCGATCTAATCACCTCCTGGCAGATCCGAAAGTTTTCGGATCTGGCGTCGCTCATCGCCCGCGTGCCGTCGCAAGGAAAATTGCGCGGCCGCGGGCGTTTTTATTTGGAACGAGCAGACGAAATTACTGCGCAGCTTAAGGCTGGCCTGCCGAGCCGGAGCTGGCTAAGTGAGCGAAGGCTGGTGGGCGGTGAAGGACTCGAACCTCCGACATCCTGCGTGTAAAGCAGACGCTCTACCAGCTGAGCTAACCGCCCGTCACCGCGAGATGTATCTCCGCATTGCGCCAACGCGCAAGCGCGTCGCCACAATGCTGTTGCGGGGCGATCACACATGCCGGCAAACGTTTGCGGACAACCCCATAGAAGCGACCGGATCGGGCGACAGTGCGGGCAAAGTATGAGATAAATTTACCAACTGGCGATGGGCCGAATGCCCGCAAATGGGGGGACAGAGCGACCATGATCCGGATATCGATGTTGTCGATCGCTTTCGTTTTCGCGGTTACGGCTGCCGCCGCCCAGCAGTTCCCGCCGCAGCCGCCGCCCGCGGCGATGAACCAGGGCAATGACAAGGAGCGCGCCGCCTGCCATCCGGACGTGACCAGGTTTTGCCAGACGCAGTTGCAGGTCAATCCAAACGACACGCTGGGCATCCTCGGTTGTCTTCAGGCCAATCGGCCGAAGATCAGCCACGCCTGCCAGCAAGTTCTTGCCAGCCACGGCCAGTAAGCCGCCGCTTCAAATTTTCGGAAGTTGAGTTCGAGCGCCAAAGCCGGCGCAGGACGTTCGATTAATCGTCCTGCTTTTCGAGCACCGGCTCTGCGGCGCTGCGCTCGACGTGTTCGGCCAAGCGTACCCAGGACTGGGCCAAGGTCAGCCAGAGCATCTTGTCCTGATCGTCTTCAGCCAGCCGCGCCATAGCGACGCATTCTTCGGCGTAGCGGCGATGATCGAGCGTCGTCCCCATGGTACTCCCCCGGGTAGACCCAGCGACGGACCGGATTTCAATTGAAGACCGTGGCGGAGGCGGGATCAGGGTCGGGCGGAACTCGGGCGAACACCGCAAGAATCCGGGTGATTGGAACCCAGCCTTAACGTGGTTCTACTCCGACGACCCCCTCTCCCGAGCCACGCTTACAACTCACGGCTTGGCTTAAATTCACGTGGTTTTCAAGGTCGCGTGAGCGAACACGCAGCAACGGAATTGTAATTACGACTATTTTACCATGCATTTTATGATTAGCTGCACTGCAGCATATTTATTGCGTTGCACTCAAATAACCCCATATTTCACCTGTGATTCCGGCGCAAAGGCCGGAGAAAGGACGAAACCCATGTTGTCACCTGTCATTCGCTTTTTCCAAAATTGGAAGCGATATGGGCTCGCCGTGCAGGAACTTTCCCAATTGAGCGACCGTGAATTGGCCGACATCGGAATTACCCGCAGCGACATTCCCCGTATTGCCTCGGAGCAATCGCACCAGGCCTAATCAGCTATAGCGATCGTCTTGTCGCAGCGCCCGGTTCAGAGCCGGGCGCTGCGCTTTTTAACGACCGCTCACGCGCTTAGAGCGCGACGGCCTTACCTTTGTCGGGGATGACCACCTTGGTTGCGTGGCCGCGCATTGCGGCGACGAATTTGTCCGCCGTCGCATCGATGATCGGAAACGAGCCGTAGTGACAAGGGATCACGGCGTCGAGCTTAAAGAACCGCTTGATCGCCATCGCCGCCGTGGCCGCCCCCATCGTGAAACGATCGCCGATCGGCACCATGGCAATCCGCGGCTCATAGATTTCGGCAATCAGCGCCATGTCGGAAAAAATATCGGTGTCGCCCATGTGATAGACGGTGGGCTCGCCCGGCGCTTTGATGATCGCGCCGCAGGGATTGCCGAGATAGACCGACGCGCCGTCGACCATATCGCCTGAGGAATGGTCGGCGCGGACCAGCGAAACCGTAAATCCGCCGAGATCGGTCGTGCCGCCGCTATTCATCGGATTGAGATTTTGCAGGCCCTTCGAAACGAGCCACATGCCGAGGTCGTAATTCGTCGTCACCGTCGCGCCGTTTGACCTGGCGATGTCGAGCGTGTCGCCGACATGATCGCCGTGGCCATGGGTAAGCACGATATGCTTGACGCCTTTGCTGGCGGCCGCTTTGTCGGAAACGAACGCGGGATTGCCGGTGAAGAATGGATCGATCAGAACGGCGTGGCCGGCAAAGTCGAGGCGAAAGGCGGAGTGACCATACCAGGTGATTTGCATGGCGGGACCTTGAGCTTTTCGGGATTTTGCACACAACAATAGTCGCGCGGCAGCCTGCGGAAAAGCGCGGCGCGCAAGCCCACATATCGCGCCGGTTCCGCCTTCGTGCTAACGGCAGCGCATGCCTGTTCTTTCGCTTGCTGACGCTGTTGCAGTGCTGCCGCCGCGCGGCGCGCTGATCGGTCTTGATCTCGGCAGTAAGACTATCGGGGTTGCCGCCAGCGATCCCGACCGGCGCATCGCAGCGCCGGTCGAAACCATCTCGCGCCGACGTTTCAATCTCGATGCGCAGCGCATCCTCGAGCTCGCGGGGGAGCGCCGCGCTACCGGCTTCGTGCTAGGCCTGCCAATCAACATGGACGGTTCGGAAGGCCCGCGCGCACAGGCCACCCGCGCTTTTGCGCGCAATCTCGCGCGGTTGACCGAGCTGCCGATCGCATTGTGGGATGAGCGTCTGTCGACGGCCGCCGTCGAGCGGGCGCTGATTGCGGCCGATGCGAGCCGCGCCAAGCGCAAGAATGTGATCGATCAGCACGCCGCCGCTTACATCCTCCAAGGCGTTCTCGATCGGCTTTTGCGCGAACGGGCCAGTGAGCCTTAGAAGGCCGGCGCGGATGCCGCCACAACGCCCCGCCAAGATTTCTTCTAGATGGTGCAGTTTCCGGTGCATCGCCGCGAGCGCAAGGGCACACCGCACTTGCCGCGATATGCCGATTGGGCCTATAGCAAGGCTTTAAATGACCAAGGCGCAGCCCCCGACACGCCACATTATTTCGATCAATGACCTCACCAATAAGGAGATCGAAACGGTCTTCGAGGTCGCGCAGGGGTTTTTAAAGGAACTCGCCGACGATCACATCTCCTATCGTATCGGTCGCAGCACCGACATCGCCTCGAAATTCATCCTCGCCAGCCTTTTTTACGAGCCATCGACCCGTACACGGCTGTCGTTCGAAAGTGCCATGCTGCGGCTTGGCGGCGTCAATATCACCAGCGCCGATCCGGCGGTCAGTTCC
>JBKPIZ010000251.1:0-11589 GCA_046730495.1 Pseudomonadota bacterium | reverse complement strand
GCATGGCCCTGCCAATGCGCCAGCCAGCCGACGACTTCTTCGAGCCGGCCCAAGCTGCCTGGCGGTTTGGTCAGCACTGCTTCGCGCCGGGCGACAGCGGCGCTGGCCGCGGAATTGCCGCTGGGCAGATCGAGACAGGCGGAGCGAAGCGCCGAAAATGAGGTAAAATCAGCCATGTTGATTAAATCCCGTGCGCAGGCTGGCATCTGTCGAGATCTAGCAAATCGCGTATCTTGTCGCCATCAACTGGCTTCATCCGCATGACACCGATTTCGCGCAGCTGGCTTGAAGATCGAACCGAGGAGTTCAAGGCGAGTCTCGCCTTTTCAACGCGTTTGCCGCTCCTGCCCGCGATGTCGCAAACGGCCAAGGCAGTCGCGAACGCGGCCTGGGCCTTTCCGGTCACCGGTCTCGTCGTCGGACTGATCGGCGCCTTGGTCTACGTCCTGGCGCATCGGCTCGGCCTGCCGGCCTGGCCAGCGGCGGCGCTGAGCGTCGCCGCAACGCTGGTTGTGACCGGTGCGCTGCACGAAGACGGACTCGCCGATACCGCCGACGGTTTCGGCGGCGGCGACACACGGGAAAGCAAGCTCGACATCATGCGCGACAGCCGCATCGGCGCGTATGGCGTTTGCGCGCTGATGCTCTCGCTCCTGCTGCGGATCGGGGCGCTGGCGAGTTTCGCCGACGCGGCTGCCGTCGTTTGGGCGCTGCTTGCATCGCACTGCGCCGCGCGCGCGGCCATGGTGATCCTGATGTGGTTGTTGCCGCCGGCGCGCAGCGATGGGCTCTCTCATGACGCTGGAAGCCCGGCGGGCGAAAGCGCCGCGGCCGCCGCTACGATCGCCCTGGTCGTGCTGCTGTTCTGCCTGCATCCGCTTCGCGGCGTGATCGCCGCGCTCGTGCTGATCGCGGCCGTCGCGCTGATGGCTTGGCTCGCCATGCGCCAGATCGACGGCCAAACCGGCGATGTGCTCGGCGCTACCGAGCAGGTCGGCGAGATCGTGATCCTGCTCGTTGCGGTGGCGTGATGAACTGAGCAAGTCATGCCCGCGCGCGACCAGCCGCATGGATGCGATCTTCATCCAGCTCAAGCGGCAGCCGCACCGGCGCTTTGCGCTTGGCCGACAAATCGAGCGCCTTGGTGAGCATCAAGCGATCATGCGCTTCGACCGCGGTTGCCGCCTGGGTCGATAGCCCGAGCGCGACGCGGTTGAGAAAAGAATCGGTCTCCTCGCGCATCGGTCCGCGCAATTCGCCGAGCGCCATGTCGCCAGGCGGATACGAGCCGAGAAAATCAACCAGCCGGCTTTCGTCGGGCGCATAGCCCTCGCTCTGCGGCGCCGAAACTGCGAGCACCATGTCGCGGTGAGTATCGTCGATGGTCAGCACGCCATGGGTGCCGTTGATGCCGACTTCGAGACTGTAGACCGCGCCCGGCCAGGTCACCGGCAGCGCCCAGGAAATATTGAGGTGATAAATAGTCCCGTCGGCGCACATGATCATGCCGGCGGTGGCGTCGATGCCGTGATAGAGCGGGCCCAGGACCTTATCGACCGAGCGCGCGTAACATTCGACTGGCTGTTTGCCTTGAAGGTACCACATCACGATGTCGAGTGCGTGGGTGCCGGAAATCACCATCGGCGAGATCGTCGCCGGATCGTCGGTGCGCTTGTAATTGTCGATCGCGACCAGCCGATTCATGAACGCGCGCGAGGTCACCATGGTGACATCGCCGAGCGCACCGCTCCGCACCTTCTCCTTGCCGGCGAGCCATTTGCGGCGGAAACGCTGGGTATAGCCCACCACCGCATCGAGCTTGGCGTCGGTGATCGCTTTGAGCACGCGCGCCGATTGCGCAAGATCAGTGGCAAGCGGCTTTTCGATCAGCATCGGCACGCGGCGCTCGACCGCAGCCAAGATCGGAGCGACATGCAGATGCTCGTCGGTGGCGATGATCGCCGCCGTCACTTCCGGCCGCGCCAATAGCGCGCGGTAGTCGGTAGTGACGAAGTCGGCGCCGATGCGCGCGGCGACGTCGCCGCCGCGATTGTGGTTGAGCTCGGCAATGCCGATCCATGCTACGGCGGGGTGCCGCGCTGCCACCTCGCCGCGAAACAGTCCGACGCGGCCGGCGCCGATGATAGCAAGGCCAACGGCTTTGGCGTTCTTCTTCATACGTTGAGGCCCGCGCGATTACGCTGCTTGAGTTCCGCGATTCCGGAAATCGTCTCGTTGGTGAGCGGCAGATCGATTGGCGCGTTGCGGTCGGCCGAAAGATCCGCGGCGCTGTAGGTCTCCATCACCCGGCGCGCACTTTCCGGCGTGACCATCACCGGTGTGTTGCGGATGCAGGCTTCCAGGAAATGCAGCGTCTCGGGGCCGATGCCGCCGGCATAAACATGATCGACCCATTCGCCGGGCATGGTCGACATCGCGAATTCCTGACCGCGCTTGGCGGTATTGAGCCAGTTGTCGCGCTGGGTGTCGTCGAGCGTGAGCGCGCCTTCGGTGCCGGTGATCTCGATCCAGGTCGAGCAGTAGTTCGGATAGCTCGGCGGGAAATTCCAGCCGCCGCCGATCATCACCACGACGCCGTTATCCATCGTTACCGTGGTGAACATGATGTCGTGCGAGCCGTTCACCGGCTTCATGTAACCGTAAGCCCCCTGGCTATAGACGCGAAGCGGCTTCGCCGGCTCAAGCAGCCAGAACACGAAATCGAGATCGTGGGTCGATTCCATCACGACCGGCGACAGGCGCGCCCGGCTGGCGATCTTCTTGCCGAGATCGCGCGAGAGATGGCGGCTCACCAGCACGGAAACGACATTGCCGAGCGTGCCGTCCGTTATCTTCTTTTTAGCAAAGGCAATCTTTGGATTGAAGCGCTGCGAATAGCCAATGGTGAATTTCAGATTGTTGCGCTTCGAAAGCTGGATGAGCTCGTCGGCTTCCCACAATTCGAGCGCGATTGGCTTTTCCAGCATCACATGCTTGCCGGCGCGCAGACAGTCGCGCGCGATCGGATAATGGTTGGCCTCCGGCGTGGTCGAGATATAGACCACGGAAATCTTGTCGTTGGCGATGATCTCTTTGTAGTCGGCAATCGCGGTCGCCGGCTGGTAGAGCTTCTTCACCTCGGCGAGCCGGTCCGGCTTGATGTCGCAGAGATGCAATTTATCGACCAGGGCCGAGCGCGACAGCGTGTCGGCGCGCAAGCCCCCGATCCAGCCGACCCCGATCACTGCCGCTTCCACCGTCTTCACTGCGCGCTTCCTTCCCAGTTTGCTGCCGGCGCATAGAAACCATGAGGGCGCAGCCGGCGCAACGCTTCATGCATGTTCAGGCGTGGCCGACGGAAGCGGCGCGGCGACCCCAAAGACTTTCTGCGCAAATTGCGGATAGATCTCCGCCAGCATCGGCGCGACCACGGTGCGCATCAGCCGTAGCGTCTCGGCGCTCGGCGCGGACGTAGGCGGCACCTGCGCCGGACGATCGAAGGCGAAGCCGGTATTCTCGACGACCTCCTCTACACTGTGGCCGGGATGAACGCTCGCGAGACGAAAACGCCGCTGCACGCGATCGAACGCAAACAGGCAGCGGTTGGTCACGAGCGCGATCGGACCGCCGGGCCGGGCCACGTTATCGGGGCTGCCACCGGGGGCGCTGATGAAATCGACTTTGGGCACCAGGGTGCGGCGCGAATGCTCGGTGCGAAACAAAATGACGCGCGGCACCACATAATAAAGGTAGGCCGAGCCAAACGAGCCCGGGAACCGCGCTTTGGGTCTTTCATAATCGCCGACGCTGACCAGATTGATATTGCCTTCGCCGTCGATCTGGCCGCCGGAGAGAAAGAACACGTCGATGCGGCCTTGGCCGGCACAGTCGAACAATTCGCGCGCGCCGTCGGTGAAGAAGGTGTGCGCGCGGCTACCGAGCAGCGACACGTAGGGTCTGTTCGCATTGTGAAGAGTGGCGCGTTCACGCGCCAAGAGCGCAGCCGTCGCCGGGATCGGCGAAGCCGCGCCGACTGCGATATGGCGCGCGTCGCCGATCAGACGGCAGATGACGTCGGCGAGCAATTCCTCGTCGCGGAATTCTGTCATGGCCGGGCGGTTGAGTTACGCCGCGCGCTTCGCATAGACATAGCGGTCGAGATATTGCGCAAAACCCTCCGGCGTCGCGGCGAGCTGTGCGTATTCGCTCATATGCGCGGCATCGATGCCGTAGCGATCCGGCAACGGCAGCGGCCAGGCGCCGCGCCGCTCGACTGCGACCGCTTCGACATAGAAGCCCGGCAAAGTGCCGGCGGCGAACAGCGGATCGCGCAGCAAATCCGTCTCGTGAATTTCTTCCACCGTCACGATCGTGCGCGCCGCCGCGTGCGCCATGATGACGAGTTCGCGCTCCCTGCCGATGTAGACATTGCCGTCACGATCGGCGAGCGGCGCGTGAAACAACGCCACGTCTGGCTTGAGCGCCGGCAACAGCACGATCGGATCGTTGTTGCCGAACGGATTGTCGATGACTTTCCAATCGGGGCGATGCGCCATCAGATCCGAGCCGATCAAGCCGCGCAGCGGCATGAACGGCACGCCTTTTTCGGCGGCCTGGAATTGCGCGTGCAAAGCGGGACAGGTGGCGTCGCGCATGGCAATCGCGCCGGCGAGGATGGCGGCGGTGAAGCGGGGTGCCGGACCGAACTCGCCCAGGCTGACCGCAGATGTCTCCAGTGTCGCGATGGTGCCGGCGCCAATCAATAGATCGGCCTGCAAGGTCGAGGTCGGCAGCGCGACCAGATGCAGGCGTTTAACGCCGCGGCGAATGAGCGCCCGCGTTGCCGCCATGGCGGTGCCGGACGTCTCGCGCGGCACCGCCAGCATGCAGCCGTCGGTAATCGGTGCCAGCGCTTCATCGAGCGAGCGGGTGATCCGAGCCATGGGTCGAAGGTACTCCGTCTGGGTGTCGGCGAGGAGGGGCGAGAATCTAAACATATTCATGCTTTCCCGCGGCGCTTTCTCTTTGCCTCCCCCCGGGTAGCGGTGGGGAGGTAGTTCGGCGGCCCCCGCGGCGATTTTGTAGGCGGCTTGGCCGGCCGCTTGAACCCGCTACGATGGCTTTACTCGGAGCGGGACTGAGCCGGCGCGGATTTGAGCGTGGAAGAGACCCTGCAAACTCTGTTGCTTTTGCTGGCGGTCATGGTGATCGTGGCCGTCGTCGGGCGGCGCATCAATACCGCCCCCTCGATTCTCCTCGTTATCGCCGGCATCGCGCTGGCCCTGGTCCCCGGCGTACCGAAGATCACGCTCGCTCCGGAATTCGTGCTGCTCGGAATCCTGCCGCCGCTGATCTATTCGGCGGGGGTCGCCATGAGCTGGCGCGAATTTAAATTCAATCTGCGGCCGATTGCGCTGCTGGCGGTGGGATGCGTCGTCTTCACGGCCTGTGCCGTGGCGGCGCTGGCGCATTGGGTGCTCGGCATGCCAATCGGCGTCGGCTTTGTGCTCGGCGCGATCGTGGCGCCGCCTGATGTGGTCGCGCCGCTAGCGATCGTACGGCGGCTTGGCATTCCGCGGCGGCTGGTCGTTGTACTCAACGGGGAAGGCACCGCCAATGACGCCACAGCGCTGATCCTCTACCGCTTTGCCGTCGCTGCCGTCGGCACCGGTGTCTTTTCATTGGGCCAGGCCGCCGGGACCTTTGTTCTGATTATCTTTGGCGAAATTGCTTACGGTATTGCCATCGGCTGGCTCAGCCTGCGGTTACGGCGCTGGGCACGCGACCCGCGCGTCGAGATCACGCTGTCGCTGATGACTCCTTACCTCGCCTTTCTGGTGCCCGCGCATTTGGGCGGATCTGGCGTTCTGGCGACGGTTGCGACCGGCCTCTACGTCAGCTGGAACGGGCCGCTGCTCATTCCCGCCGCCACGCGGCTGCAGGGCATCTTCTTCTGGGACCTTTTGATCTATCTGCTTGAGGGCTTGGTTTTCCTGGTAACGGGTCTGCAGATCCGCACGCTGCTCGATCGAGCAGACATTTTCCCGCTCCAGGAGCCGATCCTGGCGATCGTTCTCACCGTCATTGTTATCGTTGTGGCGCGGTTTGTCTGGGTTTATCCGGCGGCCTATCTGCCGCGCTGGCTGAGCGCGAAGGTTGCGCGGCGCGATCCGCTGCCGCCCTGGCAGTGGCTCTTTTTTCTCGCGTTCGTCGGCGTACGCGGGGTGGTCTCGCTGGCGGCGGCGCTGGCCATCCCGCTGACTACCGGTTCCGGTGCGCCGTTTCCGGGGCGCGATCTGATTTTGTTCATCACCTTTGGCATCATCGTCATCACGCTGGTTGGCCAGGGCTTGCTGTTGCCAAGCGTCGTCCGTTGGCTCGGCCTTGGAAGCCACGCCGCGGACGAACGCGACCGCGAGCAGAAAGCCGAGCTTGCTGCGCGCACCGATGCACTGCAGCTCGCGCAAATGCGGCTCGAACAGCTCGCAGCGAACGAACAGATCGCCCCAGAGGCCTTGGCGGTTTTGCGCGCTCGGCACGACGATCGGTTCGGACGATTGACAAGCCCCAACTTCGATCGGTCCGATCCAGCCGCGGCGGTGACCAATGTGCGATCGGATTTGATCGCGCTGGAACGGCAATACATCTACGGGCTGTTGCGCGAGGGACGGATCACCGACGAGGCGCGCCGGCGCATTGAACGCGAACTCGACCTCGAGGAAGCCGATCTTGCCACCAAAAAAGAAGGCGGCGTCGAGCCGCCGCTTTAGGGACTGGATACGTTGCTATAGCCCCGAGCTATATCTCTTGGCGGTCGATCAAATTTTCTTATCAGCAAAATAGATTTTTTATTGGCAAATAGAGAGACGCATCTCAGAACCCCGGCAACATTGCAAAGTCTCCACGTTCAGCGAAAATTTTTCGTCTCTCAAATCACATCGTTCGATTGCAGCGATTCGATCACATCAATACGGTCCAAAATCGTGCGCTGCGCGCGCACGTGAGACTGATGCAGTCGTTTCGGCGGGGGCCCAGCGAAAGCATCGAATCCTAAAAACACTTCGATGCTTCGAGGATTCACATGGACGCGAGACGTCTTTTGCTCGGCGGCATCGCCTGGCTGGTCGCCGTCGTCGGCGCGCATGCGGCCGAAATGCCGGTCAAGGCCAAGGCAGTACAGTACGTAAGAGTTTGTACGCTGTACGGCGACGGCTTTTATTACATTCCGGGCACGCAGACCTGCATGAAGATCGGCGGCTTCGTGCGCGCCGAAATCAAGTACGACGCCATCGGCTCGGTCGAACCAGCAATCAACGGCGCCAATGCGCAATTCTTCCGCGGTGGCGACCGTATCGACACCCGCGTGCGGGCCGGCATTTCGCTCGACGCACGCGAGCAGACTTCGTACGGAACGCTTCGCGCTTATCTCCTCGGCGGCTGGCAATACACCAGCAATGACGCGCCGACGCTCAGCCTTCCCGGCACCGCGGTCCCGACGGCAGGCGGCGCGGCCACGGCCCGAGCGACGCCCAACGGCGCCAATAACGTCTACTTTGCCCGCGCCTTCGTCCAGTTCGCCGGCTTCACCGCCGGCAAGGCCGTCTCTGTTTTCGATTTTTTCGACACCGCGCGCTATAGCCTGCAGACCAATTTCGCCTATCAGGACCTCGGCCGCTTTGGCATCAACACATTCAACTACACCGCCCAGCTTGGGAACGGCTGGAGCGCGAGTCTCGGGATCGAAGACGGGACGTTCTACGCCCGGCCGATCAAAGATCTCAATGCGGCGGCACCTGCTGGCGTGATCGCAGGTTTCGGCACGATCTTTCCGATCCTCGCCGCCGGCGGTCCGACCAACAGTCCGTGGAATAATGCGGGCCTGCTCGTGCCAGATATCGCTGGCAATGTTCGCGTCGACCAACCTTGGGGCGCGGCGCAGATCATGGGCGCGTTGCACGACGACCGCGCGCGCTACTATAACACCACCGTCAATGGCGTGATCAGCGGCGTCGCTCACCCCACAGATGCTTGGGGCTGGGCCGCCGGCGCCGGCCTGCGCGTGAACCTGCCCTCGCCGGGCGACAGCTTCGATGTGCAAGCCCAGTACTGCCGCGGCTCGAGCGGCCGCTGCATCATCAACAGCTCCTCACGACTCGCCGATCAAACTTTCGGCCTCGTCAATGGAGGGATGATCGGCCTGGCCTGGGTGGATGACGCCTTTATGGCGAACAGTGCCGTCACCGGCGCCACGCAGCTGCAGCTGCCGGTAGCCTGGAACATATACGCAGGCATCCAGCACTATTGGGTGCCGAGCCTGCGCACCTCGCTGTACGGCGGTTATGTCAATTTCCGCGCGGAGAGCTTCGCGGTCGACGCGCTGGTTTGCGCGCCGAATAGATTTGGCCCCGGCTGCGCGGATTGGGCGGCCTGGCAGATCGGATCGCGCACATTGTGGAATCCGGTCAGGAGCCTCGACGTGGGCGTCGACGTCCAATACACGGCGCTGAGCAAGACCGCATTCGACGGCGGCACCGTCACCTTTGCCCCAACCGGCGCCGCGCCCACCACCTTCCGGGTCGGAACGACCGGCGTGGTCTCGGCGCTGTTACGCATCCAGCAGAATTTTTATCCCTGATACGGATATCAATTCTTAGGACAGCGCCGATTTCACATTGTTGGGCGAGAATGGCACGCGCCGGATCCGCACGCCGGTCGCGTCGAACACGGCATTGGCGATCGCCGCCGCAACCGGGCGGATCGCCGGCTCGCCGGCGCCCGACGGCGCAATCTCCGGCCGATCGATAAGGACCACGTCGACCGCCTCCGGCGCTTCGGCGATGTCGAGGATCGGATAGGACTGCCAGTCGACGCTGGTGACGTTCTTGTTGTTGAACTTGACCTCTTCCCAGAGCGTGCGGCTGATGCCCTGCACGACGCCAGCCTCGATGACGCGCACCAATCCATCCGGATTGATTATCTGGCCGCAATCATGCGCGACGGTGAATTTTCGCGGCCAGATCTTGCCGCTTGAACGGTCAACCTCGACGTTAGCGACGATCGCCAAGCGCGTGCCGTGGCGCTGGACATAGGCGAAGCCGCGGCCGGAAACCGTGTTGCCGCTCTGGCTTTTGCGCGGCGAGGACGCCGGCTGCCAGCCGGCTTTTTCCGCCGCAGCCTTGATCACAGCAATATCGCGCGGATCGGTAACGTATTGCAGTCGAAATTCAACCGGATCGAGTTTGAACGCGGCCGCCAGCTCATCCATGAACGACTCGCTGGCGAAGTGGACTTGCGGACCGATCGGATCGCGCAAATGCGAGGTCCGCAACGGCGAGCCGCGATCCAACAGCGGCGCAATCGTTTCCCAGTAGCCGGTCCGCTTGTTGGCAAAGCTATAGGATTCCTCCGGCACGCCGAAACCATCGCCCGACTTGAGCGGCACGCCGGTTAGTTGCCCGGCCAAGGTATCGTGCGGCGCGCTTTCGTTCGAATTCACGTCGACGCGCGGAAACGCTTTGCTCGCAAATTCGTAGCCGATCACCTTGCCGGATGCATCGATCGCGGCACGCGCGCGATGAATCGAGGCCGGCGCTTTCGGATCCCAGCCAGTGGCCTGATCGCGCATATATTGCAGGCGGACCGGCCGACCGATCGCTTTCGCGAGCAGTGCCGCGTCCATCGCGCAATCGCCGGCATCGTTGCGGCCGTATGAGCCGGGACCCAAAATCCAGATGCCATGCACCTTCTCCGTTGGCACGCCGAGAATCTTGGCGACGCCGTCGCGGGTGAAATGCGGTTTTTGCGAACCGGTCCAGAGCGTGACTTGATCGCCTTTGATGTCGACGATCGCGCAGGCCGGCCCCATACTGGCGTGCGATTGGAACGGCCATTCGTATTCGGCCTCGATGACGCGCGCGGCGTTCTTGAACGCCGCCTCGACGTCGCCAACCGGCTGGCCCTCGGTTTCGCTTTTGCGCACCGGCGCTTTGCGGATGTGATCGTAGAGCGACGCCTGATCGGGAAACGGTGGCGCCGGATCCGACCATGTCACTTTAAGGTCTCGCGCGGCCTTGATCGCGTCCCATTCCTTGTCGGCAATCACGCCGAGAAAGCCCTGATTCCAGACGACTCTGGCGCCGGGAATGTGCTTGATCGAACTCTCGTCGACCTTCACCGGCACCGCGCCTGCGATCGTCGGACGGATCATGCGGCCATGGACCATGCCAGGGACTTTGATGTCGGTGCAGAAGTCTTGCTTCGCGAAGACTTTCGGTGCGATGTCTTGCCGTTTGATCGGCTGGCCGACAATCTTGTAGTCCTTCGGATCTTTCGGCTTCGCTTTGCCCGGCGCGTAAAGCGGATTGCCGATCTTGCCATTCCAGGCAAGCGTGACGTTGAAATAGCGCCCGCCGACGAGTTCGGCATAGCTGACGCTTTTCGCCATTTCGGTATTGCTGTGCACCGCGCCACTGTCGACCGATAGCTGTGCGGCGGGGACGCCAAGTTTTTCGCCGGCGAGTTCGACGAGAACGCGGCGCGCTTCGGCGGCAGCGGCGCGCAACTGTTTGCCACCTTCCTGGATGCCGGACGCACTCGAGGCGCCGCCTTGATTCACGCTGCTCGCCGTATCGCCGGTGACAACCTTGACGGTCTTGAAAGGTACGTCGAGCTCTTCGGCAACCATTTGCGCTAACGCGACCTCGAGCCCTTGCCCAAGATCGGTCTTGCCGGAAAAAACCGAAATCGTGCCGTCGGCGTTCACCGCGATATAGGACGATAGCTGATCAGGCGTGAGCGGCGGCTGGGCGCCGACCAGCCGCGCTTCCTCGGCCGCGCGCGCCAATTGAAACGGCATCGGCGCGCCGATCGACACGACGAGCGCGCCGCCGCTTTTCAGGAGCACGCGGCGCGACGGATGGTTCAGCTTCGCAATCGTTGTCATGAGCCGCCCTCCTCAACCCATCATCGCGGCGGCGCGTTTGACGGCGCGGAGGATGCTTAAATGCGTGCCGCAGCGGCATTTGAGGCCGGACAGTGCGTCTTTGATCTGCGCCTCGGTCGGCTTCTTGTTGTCGCGCAAGAATGCGGCGGCGGTCATGAGCCAGCCGTTGATGCAGTAGCCGCACTGCGGCACCTGCTCCTCCACGTAAGCTGTCTGCAGCGGATGCGGTTTTTCCGGGGTGCCAAGTCCGGCGAGCGTTGTGATCTTGCCGTTGCCGACGGCCGACACCGGCGTGACGCACGAGCGGATCGGTTGACCGTCAAGATGCACGGTGCAGGCGCCGCACTGCGCCAGTCCGCAGCCGAAATGCGGATTATTCAAATCGAGATCGTCGCGCAGCACATAGAGGAGCGGCGTGTCCGGGTCGGCGGTGACGGAATGGACGGTTCCGTTGACGCTCAGCGAAAATTTCTCACTCATTCTGGCGAGTCCTCCGGCGCGGCGGTTCTGCTGCATCGCATGGGTGCGAAGCTGCCGCTCTGTTGTCGGTGCAGACTAGTCGCAAAGCAGGCGGATTGGGAACAGGGACTTGCGAGCCGAATTCCTGCCATGCCTGATGCTCATTGGGGTATTCAACCGCTCGGATA
>JBKPIZ010000250.1:0-5437 GCA_046730495.1 Pseudomonadota bacterium | reverse complement strand
CCCTAGCTATTATCGCATGATGAACTTCGCCCTTTTCGAAACCGCGGTCGGATCTTGCGGCATCGCGTGGAGCGAGCGCGGCATTGTTGGCGTGCAACTGCCCGAGCGCAGCGAGGCCGCGACGCGCAACCGCCTGCTGCGGCGCTTTCCCGCGGCGTGCGATGCCGCACCTCCTGCCGACGTGCGGCGCACCATCGACGATATTGTTGCGCTGCTCGGCGGTGAGCGCAGAGATTTGAATCATGTAAGGATCGATCTCGAGGCGAAGTCGGAGTTCCATCGCCGTGTTTACGAGGCCGCGCGCCGCATCCCCGCCGGCGCGACGCTTTCCTATGGCGAAATCGCCGAGCGTCTCGGCGACCGCAATCTGGCCCGCGACGTCGCCGAGGCCTTGTCGCAAAATCCCTGTCCCATCATCGTGCCCTGTCATCGGGTTCTCGCGGCAGGTGGCAAGCCGGGAGGCTTTTCCGCCCCGGGAGGGGTGGCGACCAAGCTTCGGCTTCTGACGATCGAGGGCGCACAACCCCAGGGTCGTATGGAAGCCCCCCTGCTGTTCGACCGATTGCCGTTGACCGCAGCGCGGCCGCGGCGTTAACGGCGCATTAAGGACAACCAGGCTTCGTAACCGGAAATGACCGGGGTTGCGCCCTAGTTTGGACACGTTTCGCGATTGATTTCGCTGGGCCGGTGACGGGCCGGCTGGGTTGTCGTGAAATTTTGGGTCTCGGTCGGCGTGCGCAAAAGGCGGCCGCCTCCGATCGCCCTTTAGTCCCACTGTGGCTCGCGGCTCCAGTCACGGTATCCGTCTTGGTCTCGGTTCGCGGGGCAGTTCGGCCGGGATCGCCTGAAGGGACGCTCCAAGGGACGCTCATGAATCCTGCCGACATCTCCTCGTCGGTCGCACCGCTGACATCCTCCAATCTCTCTCTGTTCCATCTCTTCTGGCACGCCCATTGGATCGTGGAATCGGTGATGGCGGGCTTACTCATTTGTTCGGTGTGGGTCTGGGGGATCGTCATCGATAAGACGCTGTTGTTCGCGCGGCTGCGGCGCGCCGGCGACCATTTCGAGGAGGCGTTCTGGTCCGGCCAATCGCTGGAAGATTTGTACAAGGCGCTGGCAACCCAGCCAGGGCATTCGACCGGCGCGCTGTTTGTCGCCGCCATGCGCGAGTGGAAGCGCAGCCTCGAAGGGCACGTCCGCTCGTTGGCGGGACTGCAGATGCGCATTGAGAAAGTCATGGACGTCGCCATCGCCCGCGAGGTCGAACACATGGAGCGGAAACTGTTGGTGCTGGCGACGGTCGGTTCAGCAGGACCCTTTATCGGCCTGTTCGGTACCGTGGCCGGCATCATGACGAGCTTCCAGTCGATCGCGGCGTCGCAGAATACTTCGCTCGCAGTGGTCGCGCCGGGCATCGCGGAGGCTTTGTTTGCCACCGCAATCGGCCTCGTTGCCGCCATCCCGGCGACCATTTTCTATAATAAATTCATCAGCGAGGTGAATCGGCAGGCGCAGCGGCTCGAAGGCTTCGCCGACGAATTCACCGCGATCCTGTCGCGACAGATCGACGAACGTGGCGGGAGTGGGTGAGGGCACGATATGGCGGCGGGCAGCATGAACATTGCCGCGGCCGGCGGGCGAACACAGCGCCGGCGGCGCCCCGTCATGAGCGAAATCAACGTGACGCCGTTCGTCGACGTCATGCTGGTGTTGTTGATCGTGTTCATGGTGTCGGCGCCGCTTCTGACCGTCGGCGTGCCGATCGATCTGCCGCAGAGCCAGGCCAAGGCGTTGGAACAGAACAACGAGCCGTTGACGATTTCGGTCAACAACCAGAGTCAAATTTTCCTGCAAAACGATGAGGTCAAGGTCGATGAACTGTTGCCGACGCTGAAGTCGAATATTGACGCCCGCGGCGGGACCAGCAACGATCTCATCTATATTCGCGGCGACAGGACCGTCGCTTATGGCATGATGATGCGGGTGATGGGCCGCATTTCGGGTGCCGGCTATCATCGCATCGCGCTGGTCACCGAAGTCGAGCAGGGCAGTCAATGAAGCCTGGCATGACCATATCGTGCGTCGGTCACGCCGCCGCGCTGGTGTTGGGCTTCCTGGCGATCTCGGCGCAGCCGATGGAGGCGCCGCCGGTGCAGGCGCTGCCGGTCTCCTTTGTCTCGGAAAAGGACTTCAGCCAACTCACCCAAGGCGTGAAGAACGCCCCGCAGCTGAAGGTTCCGGACATCAAGCCGCTCGCCGACAAGGTGGACAAGACGAAGTCGATAGATCAGTTGGCGCCGAAAGTTTCGGCCAAGGCGGAAATCACAACGCCTGCGGCGAAACCGGTTTCCGAAGCGAAGCCCGAGCCAAAGCCGGAACCAAAGCCCGAGCTCAAAACCGAGCTCAAACCGGCGCCCAAGCCGGCGGACAAGCCGGATAAGCCGAAACCGCCGGAATATAAGCCGGATCAGATCGCCAATCTGTTGAAGAAAGACGCGGCCAAGGATCCGCCGAAGCAACAAGACGCGCCGACGCAGCCGGTGCGCGACAGCACGCCAAAATTCGACGCCAACCAAGTCGCCCAACTACTCGATAAGCGCGAGCCGCAGCGCCAAGTCGCCACCGCCCAATCGCTCAACGATTCACCGACGTTTGGTGCGGCGATCGGGGCACAAGACGCTCGGCTGTCGCAGAGCGAGATCGATGCGTTGCGCGCGCGCATTTCCAACTGCTGGAGTCCGCCTCCGGGCATCAACGCCAATTCAAGGCTCTATGTCGTGCTCCGCGTTTTGTTCAAAACCGACGGCTCGATGGTGCAGGCGCCGACTTTGGTCGAAGGCTCTGCCTCGCCGCTTGGGCCGGCGCTTGCGGAAAGCGCCAAACGCGCGTTGCTGCTATGTCAGCCATTCACGATGCTCAGGCCCGAACACTACGATCAATGGAAAGATCTCGAACTTAAATTTGATCCGCACGAACTGCTCGGCGGCTGATCAAGCAACGCGAGTTGTCATGCTTCACGATAGACCCGGTTGCCCGTTGACGCGTCGCACGCTTGGATTGCACGCGATTGGATTGGGCGCGCTCGCCAGTGGCTTGGCCTTCCTGCCGCGCCGCGCCAATGCTGTCGTCCGTCTCGACATTACCGAGGGAAATTTCCAGCCGCTGCCGATTGCCATCCCCAAGTTTTTCGCCGGCGGTGGCGATGACGGCGACGCTGCCAACGCGGTGACGCAAATCGTCACGGCGAACCTGCAACGCAGCGGCTTCTTCGCGCCGATCGACCCGACCGCCTATATCGAACGGATCGCGAGCGTCGATGCGGTGCCGCGTTTTCCCGATTGGCGCAACATCAACGCCCAGGCACTGGTCACCGGCCGCATCGGGCGGCAGGCCGACGGACGGCTGCAGGCGGAATTCCGGCTGTGGGACGTGCTCGGCGGACAACAACTCGACGGCAAGCAGTATATCACCACGCCGGACAATTGGCGGCGCATCGCCCACATCATCTCCGACGCAATTTACGAACGGCTCACCGGCGAGGGCGGCTATTTCGACAGCCGCGTGGTGTTCGTCGACGAGACCGGTCCGCCGGAACGGCGCGTCAAGCGGCTTGCGATCATGGATCAGGATGGCGCCAATGTGCGCTATCTCACCCGCGGCGACGAGCTCGTGCTGACCCCGCGGTTCTCGCCATCGACGCAGGAGATCACCTACATGGCCTACGGCCAGGGCGATCCGCGCGTTTATTTGTACAATATCGAAACCAGCCAGCGCGAAATCGTCGGCAACTTTCCCGGCATGAGCTTTTCGCCGCGATTCTCGCCGGACGGCCAGCGCGTGATCATGAGCCTGCAAGAGGGCGGCAATTCGAACCTTTTCGTCATGGATTTGCGCTCGAAAGCGACGATGCGGCTCACCGATACGCAAGCGATCGACACCGCCCCTTCATACTCGCCCGACGGGGCGCGGATCTGCTTTGAATCCGATCGCGGCGGCAAGCAGCAGATTTATGTGATGAACTCAGCCGGCGGCCCGGCGCAGCGCATCAGCTTCGGCGACGGCAGCTACTCCACGCCAGTTTGGTCGCCGCGCGGCGACTACATTGCGTTCACGCGCCTGGGGCAGAGCAAATTCGCGATCGGCGTGATGAAACCCGATGGAACCGGCGAGCGGGTCCTGACCGAAGGGTTCCACAATGAAGGCCCGACATTCTCGCCGAACGGCCGGGTCATCATGTTTTTCCGCGATCCCGGCAGTAATGCCGGGCCATCGCTGTATTCAGTGGACATTTCCGGGCGCAATGAGCAGCGGGTGCCGACGCCGAGCTATGCGTCCGATCCGGCTTGGTCGCCGTTACTATCGTAGGTGGCAGTCGGCTCCATAGAGTCGCCGCATTGACGCCTCATTAACCATTGCAAAAGCTTTCGGGGAAATCGGTGGGGTCGGGGGTCGTTTGCAACCTCCCATCAAGGTTGACGGAACCTTCGCTTAACGAAGGCGCTGCTAGACCGGCTCAGGACGACCGGTCCGGCAAGCCATCTCCGGACACCGCGGAAATTATGGAGGGCACCCGAATGAACATCGCGACCATCTTGCGCGGCGCCAATCTTCGTGGCGTCAAGTTCGCTGCCGCCCTTTTGGCGACGCTTGCGATCGCGGGCTGCGCCAAACAGACCGATACAAGCGCGCTCGCCGGCGCCGCCGTCCCGGGCAGTCAGCAGGACTTTGTCGTCAATGTCGGTGATCGTGTCTTCTTCGAAACCGATTCTTCCGAGCTGACCGATCAGGCGCGCGCGACGCTCGACAAGCAGGCGCAGTGGCTAACCAATTACAACCGCTACGCTTTCACGATCGAAGGCCACGCCGACGAGCGCGGCACGCGCGAATACAATATTGCGCTCGGCGCGCGCCGCGCCGAGACGGTGCGCGAATACCTGGTGTCCCGCGGCGTTTCGGGCCAACGCATGCGCACCATCTCTTACGGCAAGGAGCGGCCGGTCGCGCTGTGCAACGACATCTCCTGTTGGTCGCAAAATCGGCGCGCCGTCACCGTGCTCGACCAGAGTTCGTAAGCTCGGTGCGCGTAGGATGAGACCACTGCATCGGCGCCAGCGTGGGCGCCGATCGCGTTTCGCCGCTGCCTTCACCCTTGACGAGCCGTGCCGCCAATTCATTCAGTCGCAATTTGCAGTCGCAATTTGCAGTCACAATTTGGTCGCAGGACGCGCTATGTTAAGGCAGCGTAGATCGCTAAAAACATCGCATACGATGATCCGCTCAGCTTCCTTGCTCGTGATGACGGGCGCGCTGTGGGTCGGCCCCGCGCACGCGCAGATGTCCGGCGCCGACCTCATCACGCGTATCGACCGTCTGCAGGCGCAGGTGCGCGAGCTCACCGGCACGGTCGAGGAATTGCAATATCGTAATCAGCAGC
>JBKPIZ010000249.1:0-5823 GCA_046730495.1 Pseudomonadota bacterium | reverse complement strand
ACCATCAGGTTATTAGGGTGACTGCAAGTTGGCCTAGGGCGTTGATTTAGCTCGCGCCAGTTGGCGGCATGTGCCCCTGGTGTGGCTTGCGGGGGGTTATCGGGGGCGCTCGCGGTCTCGTCGTTGCCGCGACTGAGCAACAGATCAATCAATCAGCAGCGGCGTCGCCGCCCGGTGGCGCGGGAACACCGACTGCTGATCAAACCATAGGCGCGCAGCTTCATCATCCGCCCAACGAGGTACGGCTATGGCCGCGCAGGAGGAGATCGGGACTGAGACCCTCGAGCTCAACCCGCTCGTGGTGCGGTTTGTATGGCGACACGCCTCTTACCCGACGGGATGAGGCGGCAGCAACTGCTGCTCGATGATAGTTGCCTGCACCTAGTCAGCCGCGCAATGTCCGCCCGCCGCTTCCCGCCGCCCTGGTCAGGCCGCCTTGCGCTCACCTTAACACTGTCAGATCATCGCGCCTGGCGGCCCTTGGGGATATCGTGCGCGTCCGTCTATTCTGGCCCATAGCTATCGGCTTCGCTTAGATGGCTTGCGCCGTTCAGCGTGCCCAGATAGCGAATGATGCGCAAAGCAAGATGATCGGGCTCTCGCAAGAGCAAATCCTCGCTTGCATGGGACCGCCGCTGAACAAAGCCGCAGAAGGTGGGACAGAAGTTTGGTCCTACAATTCAGGGAACAACGTCACGCCCACCGGAGACGGGAACGGACGCTATTGCACAATTAACATAAAGATGTGGAACGGCCGCGTAGGCGTGGTGGACTACTTAGGTCCATCTGGCGGCCTCCTTACCCCCAATGAAGCATGTGCTTTTGCTGTAGAGAAATGCGCTGCTAAGCCGTGACTGCTCGCCGTTTGCCGCCGCTTGGTCTTCGAGCCAGAGCGACCATTGTTGTTGGCAATCGTATCCATATTCTTAGGATGTGCGAAATCGGGGCTGGGAGCAGGGAGGCCAACATGCCTCACGTAGGACCGGTCTTAGAAGGCCGCGCTTTCTTCTGCCCGCATTGCGGAGCCCTTTATTCGGCGACACCTTCGCTCGTTCCTAAAATCGAAGGCGATACAGCAAAATGTGTCGTCTGCCTAAAAGTCATGGACAGCGTGGATACAACCCAATTTCCGAGCTTTAAGCTCATCCAAAGACCTGAAGATGCCTGACCATCTTCGCAAACGGTGGAGCGCCGGTCCTGAGCCACCAACTGCTCTGCGGTCAACATTGCGAAGTTGCCGGAATTGTTTGGGAGGGCTTAATTCCGCTTTAGTCAGATGGCAAAAAATAGTAACTTCTATCGCGACAAGCATCTTCCAAGAGGAAGGCCATCCACATGCTCACGAGGCGCATTGCGATCTTCGCTGGCCTCGGCGTCGCTTCCTATCCCCTGTTACCGGCATTGTCGGCATCCGATCCCGATTTGCTCGCAGGCTTGGATACCGATCACGACGGGACGGTGTCTCTCGATGAAGCGAAGAAGGCAGCGGAGGTTATGTTCGGTAAACTCGATCGTGACCACGACGGCACCCTCACCGGGCGTGAGTTGCGCGGCAGACTCAGTGCAAGGGAGTTTGCGGCTGCGGACGCCGACAAGGATGGCACGATAAGCAAAGACGAATACCTCGCCGTCGTCGAACAGCAGTTCAAGGCAGCCGATACAGATAATGACGGCACTTTGACGCCGCGGGAATTGAGAACGAAGGCCGGTCGTCAGCTCTTGCGTCTATTGAAGTGACATCTTCTGATCCAATCGTCCAATCTGTTGACGCGAGATCGCGGCTTCTTTCGCTACATTACGGAGCCGCAGACTGAACCCTGATACTGTCGCAAAAAACGAAAGTCGGCCGCGGGCTTCGCTAGGTCGATCGGCTTGGACTCGCCTGTTGCCACCTATTTTCTGGAATCAATTATCGGGGAAATGGGTTCGACCAGGCCGTGCCGAAGACCGAAATAAAGTAGCTCGATATCGGAATCCACGCCGAGCTTTGATTTTATCGCATAGTGATAGTTCGCCACGGTCTTACGGCTGAGGTTGAATGCCGACGCGATCTCATCGGTTGATTTTGCGGCCAGGATCATGCGGAAAATCTCAAACTCGCGCGGCGAAAGGCCGTGCAGTCCGGTTTTGTTCTCCTGCACGCGATCAAGTGCAAGAGCCTCGCTGGTCTCAGGGCAAATGGCCAGCCGGCCTTCTGCAACATCTCGCACAGCCCTTACGAGAAGGTCAGGGGAGCTGCTTTTGGTGACGTACCCTTTGGCCCCCGCACGAAACGCCTGAAGGGCGTAAGCAGCGCCGCTGTGCATTGTGAACACGAGGATGCGCGCATGAGCGTCCAGCTCACGGATATGATCGATTGCATCGATGCCACCACGGCCTGGCATCGAAATATCCATGATGACAACATCCGGCCGCGTATCCTTGAAACGTTGGTAGGCGGACGCGGCATCGCAGGCCTCACCGACGACCTGTAGCCCCTCATGTTTCGCTAGGAGCGACCGGTAGCCTTCGCGAACGATGGCATGGTCGTCAACAATAAGGAGTCGAATTGTTTTCCGGCTCATTGCACAAGTTTCACAGGCGCCTCAAATGGAATCATAGCATGGAGCCTGAAGCCCTTGTCGCCGCGGTCGAGAACATCCAATGTTCCACCAAGTGCCATCACCCGTTCGCGTACCCCAATTAGCCCCAACCCCCTGCCTTCCCGAGCTATCCCGCTTTCAACTGTTCTACATCCATCGTCCTCGATCGTTAGCGCCAGCCAATGTTGCTGGGCCTTCGTCTGCTCCTTAGCCCACGCGCCGAAGCTGAGGGCGACGCGAGCATGGGCCGCGTGCGCATGTTTGTTGATGTTGGTCAGGCCCTCCTGGACAATTCGATAGACATGAGACGCCGCTGTTCGCGGCAGCGCTCGGAGGTCCCCATCAATCTCAAGCGAGATCTTCAATTGTCCACTGGCCAGTCGTTCTTGGTCCCTAGCCAGAGTGACAAGGCTGGCGGCGAGCCCAAAATCGTCGATCTCGGGCGGGCGGAGGGTTTGCAATGTGGTACGGAGAGACCTCATCATGGCCATCGAGGTCTGCGCGAGATTGTTTGCCTCAGGTACGAGTGCGGGGCACTCGATCTCGGCCGTCGCCTTGATCGATGCGGCGACTGCACTCATAGCGCTCAGACTTTGAGCGAGTTCATCGTGCAGATCTCGTGCCAAATCGAGCCGCTCCTGCTCTTGATTATCCACGAGCTTGGCAGCGAGTTCCGTCTTTTCGCGAGTTGTCCTGTCGAGGCTCGCCGCGAGCTTGTTGAATACCTCGCTGATGCGTTGTAGCTCGATTAGCCGGAAATTCGGCAGTCGACACGAGAGATCGCCGCGCGCCAGCCTATCGAGGCCGGCCAAAATATCCTTTGTCGGACGTAGCGCCCGGCTGATTGCCCCATACTGCAAGATGCAAATTGCTCCAATGACTAGCCCGGTAAGACCGAGAAGCCCCGAAACTTCTTTCCAGATTGCGGCTGCAATGGCGGCGCTCTCTATGGTGACAACCACAGTCCCATAGGATCTACCGTGGTAAGAAACAGAACGAGCAACATCGGCCCGCGCTGCGGGAATCCAATCGCAGAGGGCGGCAAACCAACCCGGTGGCTTGCCAATGTCGCGATTGAACCCTATGCAGCTTGATCGCGCGATGCTTCCGTCCGATTTGGCGTATTGCACGCACTGGCCTGCGCTCTGGAGAACTTCAGCTACCAGGTCCAAGTCGGGGAAGCGGGCCGCCACATCTCTGCTTGTCTCGATGCGAGATAACTGAAACTGCAGTTGCCGGACGAGGACGTCGGCGACATGCTCGTTGAGTTGGCGAACGTCGCGAAACGTGCCGAACAGCGCGAGTGCTGTTGCTATGAGAAAGCAAAAAAGTGCAACGGCCACAACTCGCAGTGTCAGTGACGATTTGAGATCGAGATGGGGCGCCATATCAGGTTCATCTTACCACAACCATTGATTGGCATTTCCACGCTAAATGCGCTGTCGGTCTAAGGAAGGCGTTCGGCAACGGGCAATTTGCCCAAAGTTCCTCAGGCAAATCTCTGTTTTCCTTCTGGCTGTAGCAGCCAATGTATAGGGGGCATCCTGTCCCCAGTAACTAACATTGAAGGAAACACGCCCATGTCATGGACAACTCCGACGCTTGTCGAAGTGTGCATCGGTCTCGAGATCAACGGCTATCTTCCAGCTGACGGCTACGAGCCGCCCGAATTTTAATTCCCGTTGCGCAATCCCGTCGCGAACGCTCGCGTCCTGCGGGCGTTCGTTTTTATGGAAGGCCGTACTTGGAAAGGCGCTTGAGCGGCAAACAAAAGGGCTGGAGTCTTTAATGCGCTGGCACTAGCGGCCCAGCATCGTCGAGCAAGCAAGAGAGGCCCGTCGGAGGTTCGTTCGACCGGGGCCCAGCATCACTGGGCTAGGCGGTGCTCAATTCCCTCCCTTGTATGATACTGCTTCAAACTATCTTTTTGATCGGCATTGGAAATGTGACCGGCATCACTAAATCCGGTATTCCGAAAGCTTGGCGATATTCACCGCAATCCTTCGCGCTCATCGTGCTGAAGAGCTTCTGACGCCGCGCTCACGAAGTTTGAAGGCGTGATGATCGTGCCATATCAAGTGCACGCTTATCGGCTCAACTCAGCATCCGTCACTGCTAACGCCCGGGATTTGCTGGCGCTTTGGTTTTTGGCTACAGCCGATTGCGAAGGAAGACCGTTTTTCTTGCTCAGCCACGAAGGCCGTTTAGAGAGTGCCGGGGTAACGCAGCTATGCTGGCACCGAAATAGCCGGCCCTCGTGCACCCGCACCGCAGTGGCAGGGAGGGCGAACGCTGCCACGATAAAGACAAACCAGGCCAATGCGTTTCGCACATAACACCTTATCTGCTCGCTATAGATACCCCTAGATTCAAAAGCTTACGATCAGGTTTCTTTGGGACTAATTTTTTTGCGAACACGGGCCGGGCAGCGGCAGCTTTGCTATCGCTGCGGACACGCTTTGCAGATCGTCGTCGCCCAATCCTTTGATACCTCCATTCATCGGCGCGGCAGCCCGCAGTCGCTCGCAAACATAAAGAGCTGAATAAGGATGTATGGTGGTAGCTGACCGCCAACATTGCACGATAGACAAATGGGCAGTCGGTGCTCGACCAGCGATCGGGCCGAAGCGTGCCCGAGCTGAACGCGCATCAGCAAAGATCGCATGAAAGTACCTCCTCGCTACCCGCCTCGTTCTTACCTGAGACGTCTGAAATGGGCCAATTGCGGACGAACTCGATCTTCGCGGCTTATCCATAACCGAGTCATAGCGGAGTTTGCGGAAAGTCCGTTTTGTGCCAATTTGAGACAGCAATCGCGACTTTTCCCGAGTCCGATGACAATATTAATTCAGCGTCGAGGCCTGTTGGCCACGGTCTTTAGCCTATTCGCTTCGGAAGGAGTCTTGCAGGGTAGCAACGCCGCCAAAGGTGATGGCATATTTCCGGCCGACTTTGTTTGGGGCGCATCGACCTCGAGCTACCAAATCGAAGGCGCAGTTGACCAAGATGGCCGCGGGAAAAGCATTTGGGATGTCTACTCTCATACGCCGGGACGCGTGAGGAATGGGGATACAGGAGACATAGCGTGCGATCACTATCATCGATGGCGCGAGGATATCGATCTGCTTTCAAGCGGCAACTTTACTGCCTATCGGTTCTCGACGGCGTGGTCTCGCATTCTGCCGTTTGGCACCGGGACCATCGAGCATCGCGGGCTCGATTTTTATCAGAGACTAGTTGA
>JBKPIZ010000248.1:0-2478 GCA_046730495.1 Pseudomonadota bacterium | reverse complement strand
GCGCCCGGCGTTCTGGGTGCGCTACGCGACCTTCATCCAGAACATGCGCGACGCGATCGCGCCAAATGTTTACGACGCGCTCTTTGTTTCCGGCATCGGCCACGTGCTGTCGATCTCCGGCTATCACATGGCGGTGGTGGCCGGGTTGATATTTTTCATCGTCCGCGCCTTCTTCGCCTTGATCCCAGGACTTGCGGACCGCGCGCCTATCAAGAAATGGGCGGCGCTCGCCGCGCTTCTTGTCATCGGTTTTTATCTCATTCTGTCCGGCAATCAGGTGGCGACGCAGCGGTCGTTCATCATGATCGGCGTCGTGCTTGTGGGCGTGCTGTTCGATCGTCCGGCGCTGACCATGCGCACGCTGACCATCGCTGCTTTGGTGGTGCTCTTGTTCGCGCCGGAATCGATCGTGCATCCGAGCTTCCAGATGTCGTTTGCCGCGACGCTGGCGCTGATCGCCGGTTATGAGCGCGGCGCGATCAAGCTGCGCAGGAGGGCCGACACACCTCGCTCGGCGCGCGGGCGGCGCTGTGGGGCGTCAACGAGATCATCGGTTTGACGATTGCTTCTTTGCTCGCGGGCCTGGCGACAACGCCCTACGCGGCCTTTCACTTCCACCGCGTCACGCCCTATGGCGTCATTGCCAATCTCCCCGCCATGCCGATCGTCTCGGCCTGGGTCATGCCGATGGGAATCCTCGGCATTCTCACCATGCCACTCGGCCTCGACGCCGAATTCTGGCGGCAGATGGGCTACGGCATCGAATGGATGAACGCCGTCGGCTTGTGGGTTGCGAGCCTGCCTGGCGCCTACGGCCGCGTGCCCCTGTTCGGCACCGGGCCGTTGTTGCCGGCAACAGCGGGTTTTCTGGTCATCGGCTTATTGAAGACGCCGCTGCGCTGGAGCGGGGCGGCGGCGGTAGTGGCCGCTGCGATCTGGGCTGCCTGCGCGCCGCGGCCGGACGTGCTGATCGCCGGTGATGGACGCGGTTTCGCGGTTCGCGGCAACGACGGCCGGCTCGCCATCCATCACATCGGCGACAGCTTTGCTGTGCGCGAATGGCTCGCGGCCGACGCCGACGGTCGCGACGTGCACGACAAAAGCCTGGGGCAGGGCATCGCCTGCGATGCCTCCGGCTGCGTCGGCAAGCTCGCCGATGGCGCCCTCATCGCTTACGCACTCAGTCCGGAGGCTTACGAAGAAGATTGCGCGCGCGCCGTTCTCGTCATAGCGAGCCGCGGCGCTCCGCCGGCAGATTGCAAGGCAACAGTGATCGATCGTGCGTTGCTGTTGCTAAGCCACCGCGGCGCCGATTTCGTTATTGAGTCAGCGCGATCGAAGAATTTCGACCGGCCGTGGTCGCCGGCTCCGGTGCCGCGCGAAGCGCTTGCCGCCGCCTCCGGCGAATCCGGCAAGACTGAGATCGGCAGCCGCGCGCGTGATGCGACGCCGCGCCAAGAGGACATCGAGGCGGATCAATAGTCCCCGCTCATTCCCGCGTAAGCGGGAATCCCCACTTTCGCGGGGACGAGCGGCATCTGTGAAGAACTTCAATACCGCCGGAACAGCCCGACCAGCTTGCCCTGAATGCGCACGCGGTTGGGCGGAAGGATGCGAACCTCGTAGGCCGTATTGGCCGGCTCGAGCGCGATCGAGGCGCCGCGGCGGCGGAAGCGCTTGAGGGTAGCCTCTTCATCGTCGATCAGCGCGACGACAATATCGCCGGTATCGGCAGCTTCGGCGCGTTTGATCAGGGCGATGTCGCCGTCGAGGATGCCGGCCTCGATCATCGAATCGCCGCGCACCTCGAGCGCAAAATGCTCCCCGGTGGAAAGAAGGTCGGGCGGCATATTGATAGTGTGGCTGCGGGTCTGGATCGCCTCGACCGGCGTGCCGGCGGCGATGCGGCCCATCACCGGCACTGCCACGGGGCGGCCGCCATCCTCTTCGGAAGCCGTGCGGACGCGGCCGAGATTGCCCTCGATCACGCTTGGCGTGAACCCGCGGGCGCGCGCCGCGCCGGATCCCATGCCATGAGCGACCGACTCAGGAAGCTTGATCACTTCGATGGCGCGGGCCCGATTGGGCAGGCGGCGAATGAAGCCACGCTCTTCGAGCGCGGTAATGAGGCGGTGGATGCCCGACTTGGACCGCAGGTCCAGCGCATCCTTCATCTCGTCGAATGAGGGGGGAACGCCGGCTTCCTTGAGGCGCTCATGGATAAAGCGCAACAGCTCGGCTTGCTTGCGGGTCAACATCGGCGCGTCCTCTCTTCACCCGCAAGTTCCGCGAAAGACGGCCTGCGGTCGAAAACAAATCATGAACAGACACTATCCGTTCCATATGTGTTCCGCAACCATTTAATTTCGGGTAAAGACGGGGCGATAGTCACGTCACGACAGGGGGCGAAAAAACCCCGGCAGAACCCCTTGAGACTCCGTGACATTATTCGCCCCTGTCCGCATCTGTCTCGACACG
>JBKPIZ010000247.1:0-5439 GCA_046730495.1 Pseudomonadota bacterium | reverse complement strand
GACGAGATCAAGAACCTCCTCGGCCTGCCGCCAGGCCTGAGCGCGCGATATGACCCCGCTGCCGTAATAGGCCGCGAGCGCCACGTTCTCGATCAGCGAGAGTTTGCGAAACGGGCGCGGGATCTGAAATGTGCGCCCGACGCCGCGTCGGCAGATTGTATGTGCGGCAAGGCTGGCGATCTCCGTTCCTTGAAAACGAATCGATCCCGCGGTCGGGCGCAAGGTGCCGGCAATCAGATTGAAGGTCGTGCTCTTGCCCGAGCCGTTGGGGCCGATCAGACCGAGAATCTCGCCCTCACGCACTTCAAAGGAGACCTGGTTTACCGCCAGGAATCCTCCGAAGCGTTTGCACAGCCTTTCGACCGCCAGCATTATGCACGCGTGGCGTAGATCGACGAAGCTGGAAGTGGCAGGACGGCTTCTTGGGTCTTGATATTGTCAGGCCAGACAACGGCGATGTGCTCGCCGGCATTTTGCATCACCACCGGCGTTGATCGCTCATTCTGCCCGGCGAGCTGCGTGCCCGGTCCGTAGAATTTCACCCCGTAGCCTTGGATCGTGCCGCCCGGCGGGATGTCGACATCGAGCGCCGCCTTGCGCACTGCCTCGGGATCGAACCCGCCATATTTCTCTTTCGCGACCGGCAGCACATTGTTGAGCAGGACCCAGGTCTGATTGAAGCCCATCGAACAATGCGGCGGCACGTCGTTGGCGCTGGTCTTGGCTTTGTAGCGATCGACCATGACCTTGGTCAGATCGCCCAAGCCCGGCGCGAGCGAAGCGGAGTTGATCAATTGTGCCGGTACCGGATCGATATTGCAGAAATTGTCGATGTCTTTGCCGAACGTCGCGCGCAGCTTGTCGAGCTGGCTATAGCCGGCGCCATTGCCGACCAGCATTTTGAAACGCAAGCCGCTCTCGCGCGCTTGTCGCAAGAACAGCGTGATGTCGGGATTGTAGCCGCAGTGCGAAATGACATCCGGGCCGGCTCGTTTGAGCTTGGTCACCAGCGATGAAAGATCGGGTGCGGTGGCCGAGTAGCCCTCGCGCATGATGAGTTGCAGACCGCGCTCTTTGCCGAAGCGCTCGGTCGCATCGGCAACGCCAACCCCGTACGGGCCGTCTTCGTGGATGATGGCGACCTTGACGTTCTGCGGGTCGACGCCAAGCCTGGCCTTGGCGTTGTCGGCGACGAAGGTGACGAAAGCCTGGCCGTACTGGTCGGAGTGAATTTGCCCGCGGAAAACGTATTGCAGATTTTTGTCCTTGAAGACTGCGGTTGCGATCGCGGTCGTGATCCACAAGATCTTCTTCTGTGCGTCGACCTTGGCCGCGAGCGGCACTGCCTGAGCGCTGGCGTAAACGCCGTTCACAATGTCAACCTTTTCCTGGTCGATCAGCCGCTCGACTTCATTGATGGCGACATCCACCTTGCTCTGACAATCGGCATTGATCGGGATCACTTTGTACTTACCGGCAATGCCGCCGCGCTCATTGACGAGATCGATTGCGATCTGCGCGCCGACCGCGCATGCCGCCGAACCGCCGGCAGCGAATGGTCCGGACAGATCATAGACGACGCCGATCCGAACAGTTTCGGCTTGTGCCGTGGCGAAGCGTCCCGAGACGGCCAATGTTGCTGCGGTTGCAGCGGATTTCTTCAGCAACGAGCGACGCGAAGTTTTCATGGCGTTTCCTCCAGGCTATTTGGCCACCATTGCGTCTGTGATGCTTGGACGCTCAGTATTTGGAGAACGCTCCGCAATGTCAACGCGCGGACCGGCGCTGGGCGGCTACAAAGCGCCAGCGTAAGCCGGGCTGAGCCTTGGGGTAACAGCGCGCCGGTCGATGACGTCATCAATGCAAGAGCAGATTCAACGCTTAAGCGTCGAGCGCCGGCAAACGGTTATTCCAGGATGCCGATAAGCTTGGCGAGACGGTCGGCATCGTGTTGCAGCGGCTCGGATTCGCCATCGTAGACGATGCGGCCTTTGTCCAGGATTACCGTGCGCGGCGAAAACGACAAGGCCACGCGGCTGTTCTGCTCCACCAGAATGATCGAGAGCCCGCTCTCCATGCGCAATTGCTTGAGCACCGCAGTGAGCGACTCCACCAGTATCGGCGCCAGGCCCTCGGTCGGCTCATCCATGAGCAGGATCGTGGGATTGGTCAACAGCGCGCGCGCGATCGAGAGCATTTGCTGCTCCCCGCCCGACAGTTGATTGCCAGCATTGTCCAATCGTTCCGCCAGTCTCGGGAACAAACCGAACACGCGCGGCAGCGTCCAATCTCCCGGCCGCGCCGCGACATCGAGATTTTCGCGCACAGTCAGCGACGGAAAAATCTCCCGCTCCTGCGGCACAAAGCCGATGCCCGCGAGCGCGCGCCGATAGGATGGAACACGATTGAGATTCTGGCCGGCGAGGACGATATCGCCCGCGTGCAACACCGTCTGCCCCATGATCGTCGCCAACAAGCTGCTTTTGCCGACACCGTTGCGCCCAATGACGCTGACGCACTCACCGGGCGCAAGCCTCAGATCGATCTCTTCGATCACGACAGTTTCGCCGTAACCCGCCGAGACCTGCTGCAGTTCAAGAGCGCTAGCCACGACCGGCCTGACCCAGATAGACCGCGCGCACTTGCGGATTGGCTTCGATTTCGCGCGGTGTTCCTTCGGCGAACAGCGCTCCGCCGACCATGACGGTGACCCGTTAGCAAAGCGGAAAACGAGGTCCATGTCGTGCTCGATGATCAACACCGCGATGTGCTCCGGCAAACGCTCTATCGCATCGAGAATAATATGGCTTTCCGCGCTTGGAACGCCGGCGGCGGGCTCGTCAAGCAAGAGAACGTCTGGTTTTAACCCGATGGCGATCGCGATTTCGACCAGCCGCTGGCGGCCATAGGGCAGTTCGGATACGCGGTGCGCGGCGTCGGCCGCAAGCTTCAGCGTGTCCAAGAGATGCATCGATTCCTCGATCACATCGGTGCGTAGGCCAACGGGATAAAACATGGTTGGCGCTGCGCCGACGCGTTCGGCAACCGACATGCAGACATTTTCCAGAACCGAAAGTCCGCGAAACAGCCGATTGATCTGGAACGTGCGCGCAATTCCGAGCTTCACTCTTTCGGCCTGTTTTTTATCGGTAATATCTTCGCCTTTGAGGAGGACGCATCCACGCGAGGGCGGCAGCGCGCCGGCAAGCAAATTGATGAACGTCGTCTTGCCGGCGCCGTTTGGTCCGATCAGGGCGTGGCGCGCGCCGGCGGCGAGCTTGAAATCGACCTCTTGCAGGGCCACAAGCGCGCCAAAGCGGCGGCTCAGTGCACGTGTTTCGAGCCGGAGCTCGGTCATGGCGTCGCCTGCCTCGCGCGGTAACGCCGGAATAGAACATCGCTGAGGCCCAATATCCCGTTCTGTGCGTAGAGCGCGACGACGACCAGCAGCAAGCCGAGTCCGAGCTGCCAAGCCGTCGGATAAATTCGAGCAAGGAAGTGCTCGAGCGCCATGTAAGCCACCGCGCCAACGAAAGCGCCGTAGAGACGTCCGTAGCCCCCGAGGATCAGGATGATGAGTACGGTCGCGGCACGATCGAGATCGAGTGCGCTCAAGTTCACGTAGGCATTTGTTTGCGCCCACAGTCCGCCGGCGATGCCGGCGAGCGCCGCCGAGATCGTGTAGCAAACAACAAGCCGGCGCCGCACCGGCGCGCCGATGGCATGCATGCGCAACAGGTTCTCGCGGATGCCGGTCAGGCTCTGGCCAAAGGGCGAATAGACGAGCGTGCGGACGAATACAAAACAGGCGAACAGGATCGCTAGCGTATAGAGATACTGCGTATCGGGATAAAGCGGATTGAACTCGAATAGGCCAAATACCGGAGCGATGTCCAAGCTCGGCAGGCCGTCGAAACCGCCGGTATAGTCGTGCGCCATGTTGGCGCCCTCTTGCAGGAGTGCCATAGTGCAAAGCGTGAGCATCAATAATGTCAGTCCCTGCGTGCGCAGCAGGACAAGCCCGGAAACGAAACCGACCGCCGCCGCTGCCAACGCGGCCAGCAGCAAGCTTGTGATCGGTTCGGTCCAGATATTGTGAAAAGCCAACAAGCCTACGGTATAGGCCCCGGCGCCAAAAAACGCGGCGTGACCAAGCGTGACAATTCCGGCGTAGCCAAGCGCGAGATCAAGTGAAAGCGCAAACAAAATCGTGACCATGAGAGAAGTGCCGAAGCCGAGATAGTCGCCAAATACGAAATAAAAGGCGCCGGCGGCGAGCCATGGCAATGCCTCCCACCAGCGCACGCGATGCCGGCCGATCAAAATGCGTGCGGCGGGATGGTCGGCGCGGCCGGCGGTGGTCGCCTGCGCGGCGGGAATGGCCTTCCTGCTCACGCCGACTTCCTTCCAAACAGGCCTTGCGGCCGCCACAGCAAGACGAGAATGGTGAGCACGTAGATGAAGATCGTGCCGCCCTTGGGCAAATAGAGTTTGAGGACGAAATCGAGTGTGCCGAGGAGCAGCGACGCATAGTAAACGCCGACCACGCTGCCCAGTCCGCCGACCGAAACCGCAATCAAAAAATAAACCAGATATTTGAGCGCATATTGCGGATCGAGCCCCAGGAATTCGGCGCCAAGCCCGCCGCCAAGCCCCGCCATGCCGCTGCCGAAAGCAAAAGTGATCGTAAACAGGCGATCGACATTGATACCGAGCGATTCCGCCATGCGGCGGTTGTCAACGGTGGCGCGAATCTGCGCGCCAATGCGGGTCCGCTCGAACGCGAGCCAGATGGCGACCACGATGAGCACTCCGACACCAATCAGAAAAATGCTGTAGGTGCGGTATCGCATGAAGCCTAGATTGATCTGGCCCCCCAGTTCGGGTGGCAATTGCAGCGGCTGGCTCTGCGGCCCGACCAGGATTGTGAGGGTGGCCATAAAAATGAAAATCAAGCCGATCGTCAGCAGCACCTGATCAAGCTCGCCGGCGCGATAAAGCCGGCGATATAACGACTGCTCGAGGATGACGCTTAAGGCAGCGGTTCCGAGAAAGCCGAGCGCCAGCGCGACCGCAAAACCAAAATGCGCGCGGTTCATCGCCAGCACGATGATGTAGCCGCCGAACATCGCAAACGCGCCATGGGCGAGGTTGACAAACCCCATCAGCCCCATGGTGACGGACAGCCCGACCGAGACGATGAAGAGCACGGTCCCGGCGGCGAGCCCGCCTAACAATATGCTGGCAAAATCGATCGCTGCGTTCACGAACGGTCCTGTTGTAGCATGATCCGGAAAAGTGGATACCGGATTTCCGAAAAGATCATGCTCAAAGAAGAAGCTAACGCGAAATGGTGATTCAACTTAAAATCATTTCGCTTTAGCCGGCAAACGTGAAGAGGCCGCTCCCTCCGCTCAGGAAGCGGCCTCAGTCATGAAA
>JBKPIZ010000246.1:0-4236 GCA_046730495.1 Pseudomonadota bacterium | reverse complement strand
GCCGCCTATGCGGCGCGCTACTTGGCGAAAAATGTTGTCGCGGCCGGTCTCGCCGAACGCTGCACAATTCAGATCGCTTATGCGATCGGCGTGGCCGATCCGATGTCGCTCTATGTCGACACTCACGGCACCGGCAATATCGAAGAAGCGAAGCTGCAAAAGCTTTTGCCTGAATTGTTCCCGCTGCGACCGACCAATATCCGCCGCGCCTTGAAGCTCAGCCGGCCGATCTACCGCCGCACCGCCGCTTACGGCCATTTTGGCCGCGCCCCAGAAAAAGACGGCGGCTTCTCGTGGGAACGAACGGATCTTGCCGATTCGCTTAAGCGCGCTTTGCGCTAGGCCGCCGCATCTGCGCCGGCACTGCGGGCGTCGTGCCGGCTGCCGGCGCCTTTGCTATATCAGGGCGCATAGAGGAAGACGTCGATCGTCGCGGTGAACCGCGATCAGGACGGCTATGGATCCCGCACTCCACAATGTCCGCGCATTCTTCGGGCGCCGTAAAGGGCATAAGCTGCGGCCGCGGCAAGCTCAGCTGTTCGAAACGCTGCTACCGAGTCTGGCCCTCGACCTTAGTGGGCCGGCGCCGGCCGAGCTCGCCTTGTTGTTTGTCGAGCCGGTCACGGCGGTCTGTCTCGAAATCGGTTTTGGCGGCGGCGAAGCGATGCTTGCCGAGGCCAAAGCGCATCGACACATCGGCTTTATTGGCGTCGAACCTTTCGTCAATGGCATGGCCAAGGCGCTCGCTGGCATCCAAGCCGAAGGCCTTTTGAACATCCGGCTGCACTTCGATGATGCGCTTGCCTTGATCGCGTGGCTTCCCGAAGCGTCGCTTACCCGGATCGATCTCATTCATCCCGATCCCTGGCCGAAGCGGCGGCATTGGAAGCGTCGGTTCGTGCAAGATGAAACGGTCGGACAACTGGCGCGCATTCTGCGCTCCGGTGGTGAATTTCGTTTCGTCACTGATATCGCGGATTACGCGGCCTGGACGCTGCAGCGGCTGACGCGCAATCCCAATTTTGAGTGGACGGCGCAGTGCGCCAATGATTGGCGCAATCCTTGGCCGAGCTTTACCGGCACCCGTTACCACGCCAAGGCTGCGCGCGAGCAACGTTCATCATGTTTTTTGATCTTCCGCAGGATTTAAAGGCGGCCGAGGCAATGGCGAGCTGACGATAAAGTCGCTCGCCGAGGCCCTTTTCTTTGCTGGCGTCCGCGGGCTTTACCCTTGCAACGGACTGGCAAAACGCTATATTTGCATCGTCCGTCAATGGATACCTCATAACGGTCGGATTATCCGAACGGTTTTGAGAGTGGGCCCCCCGGGACCCGCTCTTTTTTATTACCTGAGGCCAGGCGGCTTTGCGAAGAACATGGAAGCTGGATCGAGCAACCTTGAAGCTGCGGCTTTTGCAGAGGAACCCCGGCTGATAACCGAGCCGGGGCGCGCGGCGCGGGTCGCTGTGCTGGCCGAGCCCGTGCTCGCCAGCCTCGGTTATCGCCTGGTTCGCGTTCGGATTTCCGGCTTTGCCGGCTGCACCGTGCAAATTATGGCCGAGCGTCCCGACGGAACCATGAGCATTGAAGATTGCGAAGCCGCCTCGCGCGCGCTATCGCCAGTCTTCGACGTCGCCGATCTGATCGAAGGCTCATATCGGCTCGAAATCTCGTCGCCCGGCATCGACCGGCCCTTGGTGCGCCGTTCCGACTTCAACCGCTACGCCGGCCATGTCGCTCAGATCGAAATGCAAGTCCCGATCGACGGGCGCAAACGGTTTCGCGGCGAGCTGCACGGCACCGACGGCGAATGTGCCCGCATCCATTGTGACGAGACAAACGACATTTTGCTGCGCATCGACGACATGGCGGAGGCCAGGCTCGTTCTTACCGACGCGCTGGTTGCCGAATCGCTGCGCAAGAGCAAACAGAGATCTAACCAGGGAGACTGACCAATGGCGACCGTTAGCGCCAACAAACTCGAATTGCTGCAGATCGCCGAGGCGGTCGCCCGTGAGAAGGCGATCGATCGCAAGATCGTGCTCGGCGCCATGGAGGATGCGATCGCCAGGGCCGCGCGCTCGCGATACGGCAGCGAGACCGAAGTGCGCGCGGAAATCGATTCGAAAAGTGGCGAGCTGCATCTGTCTCGCCACATGCTCGTCGTCGACACGGTCGAAAATCCCGCGACTCAGATCAGCCTCGACGATGCGCGGCGCCGGCATCCGGCGGCGCAAATCGGCGACACCATCGCCGATCCGCTGCCGCCGCTCGAATATGGGCGGATAGCCGCGCAATCGGCAAAGCAGGTGATCGTGCAGAAAGTCCGCGAGGCCGAGCGCGATCGTCAATACGACGAGTACAAGGATCGCATCGGCGACATCGTCAACGGCATCGTCAAACGCGTTGAATACGGCAATGTCGTCGTCGATCTCGGCCGCGGCGAAGCCATCGTGCGGCGCGATGAAATGCTGCCGCGCGAGGTATTCCGAAACGGCGATCGCATCCGCGCCTACATTTACGACGTTCGGCGCGAACCGCGCGGCCCGCAGATTTTCCTCTCCCGCACCCACCCGCAATTCATGGCCAAATTGTTCGCGCAGGAAGTGCCGGAAATCTACGACGGCATCGTGGAGGTTAAGGCGGTGGCCCGCGACCCCGGCTCGCGGGCGAAAATCGCGGTCGTGTCCCGCGATTCTTCGGTCGATCCGGTCGGCGCCTGCGTCGGCATGCGCGGTTCGCGCGTGCAGGCAGTCGTCAACGAATTGCAGGGGGAAAAAATCGACATCATTCCGTGGTCGCACGATATCGCCACCTTTGTCGTCAATGCACTGGCGCCCGCCGAGGTTGCGAAAGTTGTTCTCGACGAAGAGCGCGAGCGCATCGAGGTGGTCGTCCCCGATCAGCAGCTGTCGCTCGCCATCGGCCGGCGCGGCCAAAACGTGCGGCTCGCCTCGCAACTGACCGGCTGGGACATCGATATCCTGACCGAACAGGAAGAATCCGAACGCCGTCAGGCCGAGTTCGAGAATCGAACCCGAATGTTCATCGACACGCTCAATGTCGACGAAGTGATTGGGCAATTGCTGGCTTCGGAAGGCTTTAACTCGGTCGAAGAACTGGCGATGGTCGACGTCAAGGAAATTGCCGGCATCGAAGGCTTTGATGAAGACACCGCGGGTGAACTGCAGAACCGCGCCCGCGAATATCTCGCCCGGATCGAGGCCGAGCTTGACGCCAAGCGCCGCGAACTCGGCGTCGAAGATGCCCTCAAAGACATCGAGGGCGTTACCACGGCGATGCTGGTGCGTTTTGGCGAGAACGGCATCAAGACCGTCGAAGATCTTGCCGGCTGCGCGACCGACGACCTCGCCGGTTGGACTGAACGCAAGGACGGCGAGGCCGTGCGCCAAGCCGGCATTCTCGACGGCATGGAGTTAAGCCGCGATGAAGCAGAGGCGCTGATCATGCGCGCTCGCGTCAAAGCCGGCTGGATCAGCGAGGCGGATCTTGCTGCGCCTGCCGCCGCCGAGGAGCCGGTTGCGGAGACGGCGGAAGCGGCGGAAACGGCGCAGCCTTAAAGCGGACGGATCAAAGCTCAAGGATGCTGGCACAGTCGCACGCTACCGAACTCGATGATGGACCGCGATCGCGCGGCGCTGAGCGGTTTTGCGTGGCGACCCGCGCTGTGCGGCCGGTCGAACACATGATCCGCTTCGTCATCGCGCCCAATGGCGAAGCCGTTGCGGACCTCAAACAAAACCTGCCTGGGCGCGGCGTGTGGGTGACCGCGACGCGGAATGCGCTGGAGCAGGCCCTCAAAGCCAACGCTTTCGCGCGTGGATTCCGGCGCGATGTGCCGCTTGCCGGCGATCTCGTGGCTCGCACCGAGCGATTGCTCGAAAACACCGCACTCGATGCCCTGGCGGTGGCGCGCAAAGCCGGATTGGTTGCCATGGGTTTTGCCCAGGTCGAGACCGCGCTCAAGCGCGACGCCGTCATTGCGCTTGTGCATGCGGCCGAAGCGGGTCCGGACGGAGTTAAAAAGCTCGATGCCGCGCTAAGGCAAAGCCGGCAAAGCGGATTGGCGAGGATTGTCCGAATATTGACGACCAGCCAATTGGATTTGGCACTGGGCCGCCCAAATGTGGTACATGCAGCCCTGCTTGCCGGCCGGGCAGGCGAAACGTTTATGGCGCGTTTGCGGCGTTTGGAACGATTTCGGAACGCCGAGCC
>JBKPIZ010000245.1:0-1619 GCA_046730495.1 Pseudomonadota bacterium | reverse complement strand
AATAACGGACATGACGCGGACGTGACGCGATGTCTGCTTTTGACCCAAAGCGCGGAAATGGGACGCCTCATTTTGCTGTCCGCACAAAGCCGCCGCACCCATCAACCAGCTCTGTGGAACCCACCGCGTGCTAGGCGCATTTTCTATCCGAGGTACGCTCGTGAGATTACTGCCGCGAAAGACGATCAGCTGGCTTTTTGGTGGACTTACCGGGTTGCTGATCGTGTTGGTTTCATCCGCCGTAATCGCTCAAACACAGCCGGGGCCGCCGCTCCGGGACGGGCTTCCGCGACTGCCCCGCCTAACGCTGACGGCCCAAGACGAATACATCATTCGGGAGAATCTCTTGACGGATTCGAGTCTACCGAGGGAAGGGTCTGCGCCCGACACCATTGGCGATGTCGTGCCGCAAAACATCAAACTGTACCCACTGCCTCCCCAAGTCGTGCAAAAAGTGCCAAAGGCCCAGGCGTATCAGTTCATTGTCAAGGACGACAACACGGTGATCCTCGTCAGTTCCAGCGATCGGCGCGTGGCAGATGTCATAAAAAAGAAATCGAGCGATTAACTCCTATAGCATTGCTAAGGCGCTAGTCCGGCATCTGGATCCGATAATCGCGCGGCCGTCGCTCGCAATGTTGGGGCCGGCGTTGCCGATGCGCGGCTTGCCTTCGGAACATTCGTCTTTGGCCTGTTCGCTGCAGTCGCGGCCGCAGCGGTCTGAGCGACGCGAGCAGCTGCCGCCAAGCCGCAACTTGCGTTCTGGCCTAAATAGGGGCGCGCAGCCGCAGCAATCTTCAATCTAAGCACGGCCAATGCGCTTTATATCGAAGTCCCGCGGACAGTATCTGCCCGCGCCGACGAAATCATCGAATGAAACACCAACACTAAGGTCTGCTTTTGGCACTTAACGGACATCCAGCTCTCGCCCGGCGATGTCCGCTTTTGGGGGTAAAGCGGACATCAACGAGCGGCAATCCGATGTCCGCTTTTGACCCAAAGCGGACACGGCAAGCTGCGTCACCAACTCACGTCTGCCCGCTTCCGGGGCGATTGAGACGACCAGCAATCATCAACAAGATCGCCGTCGGCGTGAAACGCGTGGACATCGCTATGATCTTGTTGACCGGACCGGTGATAATCTGCGGGCGCCCGGCCTTAAGCGCTGCATAACCCTGGCGCGCCACTTCGGCAGCGGTCATCACCGGCACCGGCCCTTCGAATAATGCAGAGCCTCGCATATTAGCGACCTGGGCAAATTCGCTGGTCGTTGCGCCAGGGCATAAAGTCGTGATCGTAACGCCGGTGCCGCGCAACTCATGGCCGATTGCGCGGCCGAAGCTCAGCACGTAGGACTTGGTTGCATAATATACCGCCATGCCAGGACCGGGCTGGAATGCCGCTAGGGACGCAAGGAGCATGACCTTGCCACGCTTGCGCGCCACCATCTGCGGCAACACCAGCCGGGTTAATTCGGTTAACGCGATGATATTGACTTGCAGCATCGACAAAATTTTCTCCGGATTTTCTTGATCGAACCGCCCGGTGTCACCAAGGCCAGCGTTGTTGATTAGCGTGTCGATGGCTAGACCGTGTTGCTCCACAGTTTTCATCAATGC
>JBKPIZ010000244.1:0-5244 GCA_046730495.1 Pseudomonadota bacterium | reverse complement strand
CGCCAGGCTTGATGACGCGGCATTTGGGGCAGCCAGCGATGTGGCACCTAAGTTCGTCTCGCCGTCCGATCCCGCCGCCCAATGGACAGCAGCCCAGCGCGGACCGGCGTTCTTTGCCTATTCCGACAATTATCTGATTGATGTGAAGTTCGGCATCATCATGGACGTCGAGGCGTCGCGCGCCATCCGCCAAGCCGAAGTTGGCGCAGCCAAGACCATGATTGAGCGCACCGAGTTACGCTTTGACATCAAGCCCAAACGGCTCGCAGGCGACACCGCCTATGGTTCCGGAGCCAACCTGAACTGGTTGGTCAATGAGGCGAAGATAGCGCCGCATATCCCGGTGGACGACAAGTCGAAGCGCGAGGATGAGACTTTCAGTCGCGAAGAACTTCACCTTCGACAAGGAGCGCAACGTTTACATTTGTCCGGCCGGCAAGGTTCTCACCACGACGGGCAAGGTGGCCACCGATGGGGAGACACTATATTACCGGGCCAGGACACGCGATTGCCGCAGCTGCATCCTCAAGGCGCGGTGCTGTCCGAAGGCGCCGTTGCGCAGAATTCCGCGAAGTATCTACGAGGAGGCCCGTGACGTGGCGCGGGCGTTGGCCAAGACTGGAGCATTTGACCGATCGCGCCGTGATCGTAAACGTGTTGAGATGCTGTTTGCACATCTCAAGCGTATCTTTCGACTAGGTCGTCTGCGGCTGCGTGGGCCATCCGGTGCTCAGTTCGAGTTCACACTGGCAGCAATCGCGCAAAACCTCCGCAGGCTCGCAAAGCTCGTCGTCCGACCACCGCCGCTCACCGAGGCGTGCTTTGCGTAAGAAGCACAGAGTTCGGCGGCAGTGGCGTCAGACCATTCCTTATTAGGGAGTGGATGGCAGGTGGCTAACTCAAGAAGCTCGCGCCAACTCGCTACGACCGTCATCGACGACTTCTGCAACAAAATCGGCACTAAGCAGACATCTCAGCCGTGCCAGCCAATGTCCGCTTTTGGGTGAATAGCGGACATCGCGATTTCAGGGCGTCATGTCTGCTTTTGACCCAAAGCGGACATTTGGGGAGTTGTCTCCTGACGGTCTGCCCAACCTCTTAACTCACTCCGGTGCAGCGAGGGGCCGGAGTTGGTCAACGTTCCGTCGCAGCGAGAAGGTCGTGGCGCCCCGCATCAAGTATTTCGTCCGACAGCCCGGCGTCTCCGACCGCCCGTGACAGCATCAGCGCTCCGATCAGTTCCGACAGCGCCGCAATTGCCTTGCGCCGGCGGGCAGCCTTAGTCCGGCCGCCAACGAGTCCGCTTAGAATGTCGATCAGCGGCTCCAGTCCCTCCGCAAAGGCCTCGCGCACCGGTTTGCCGTAGCGCGCCGCGTCACCGCTGAGCGAGGCGAAGGCGCAGCCGTGGCCCGGATCATCGCGGTGGCGGGGCGAAAGGTAGCGCGTCAGCAGCGTCGAAAAAGCATCGCCGCCGGACTCGGCTACCACCGTCCTCCAGTTCTGTGCCGCGCGCTGCATGGAGCGCCGGCTTGCCTGCGCAATCAGATCGTCCTTGGAGGCAAAATGGCCATAGAACCCGCCATGCGTCAGGTCGGCCGCCTTCATGATGTCGGCGACGCCGATACCGGAGAAACCCTTGCTGCGGAACAATTCGCCCGCAGTTTCGATGATGCGCTCGCGGTTTGCGGCGGCTTGTTCCCGGGTCACTCTCATGACGCACCTCAGCTATGCAGCCCAAGGGGACGGCTTGACAATTTATATGACGACCGACATCAATAATCAAGTATGATGATGAGCATCATTTAACGGTTAGCAGGCCCCAAATTCGGGCAAGGACCGCGTCAGTCATGGCTTCCTCGCAAATTGCCGCTGCATTCGCTCGTCGCAACATCCATTACGGATGGATGGTAGTAGCGGTCACGTTTCTCACTCTGTTGGTGACCGCGGCGGCGATGGGCACGCCCGGCGTGATGATAGTGCCGCTCGAACGTGAGTTCGGCTGGAGCGATGCGCAGATCTCCTCTGCTTTGGCCCTGCGCATCCTCCTCTTTGGCCTGTTCGGTCCGTTCGCCGCCGCGTTCATGAATCGGTTCGGCATACGCCGCGTGATTGTCTGCGCGCTGGCGCTGATTGCCGCTGGCTTGTTGATTTCGCTGATGATGACTCAGATCTGGCAGCTGGTGCTGCTGTGGGGCATCGTCGTCGGCATCGGCACCGGGCTGACCGCGATGGTTCTCGCCGCGACCGTGGCGACACGCTGGTTCAATCACCGACGCGGGCTGGTCATGGGCATCCTCGCTGCCAGCTCGGCGACCGGACAACTTCTGGTCCTCCCAGTGATTGCCGACTTCACCACCCGCTTCGGCTGGCGTCCCGCGCTCGTGCTGATCGCAGCCGCACTGGGCGCGACCAGCGTCTTGGTGCTCACACTGATGCGCGACCGCCCCAGCGATGTCGATCTAGCGCTCTACGGCGAAACGGCCGTAACGCCAGAACCCAAGAGTGACGCCCGTCTGGCCTCGCTCCTGCTGTCGCCACTGGTCACACTGCGTGACTGTGCGCGCGTGCCGATTTTCTGGGTGCTGTTCGGGACGTTCTTTGTCTGCGGCTGCAGCACCAACGGCCTCATCCAGACGCATTTCGTCGCGCTCTGCTACGATTACGGACTTGCCGCCACCGCCGCCGCGAGCGTGCTCGCAATGATGGGTGCGTTCGATTTCGTTGGCACAATAGGCTCTGGCTGGCTGTCGGACCGCTTCGATAATCGCTGGCTCCTGTTCTGGTATTATGGTCTGCGTGGACTGTCGCTTCTCTATTTGCCATTCACCGATTTCACGTTCTATGGCTTGTCACTTTTCGCAGTGTTCTACGGCCTTGACTGGATTGCGACCGTACCGCCTACGGTGAAATTGACCGCCGACCGTTTTGGCCGCGAACGCGCTGGCATGGTCTTCGGCTGGATCTTCACTGGCCATCAGATCGGCGCCGCTAGCGCTGCGCTCGCCGCCGGCATCGTGCGAACGGACTTCCTGACCTATTTACCGGCATTCTTTGCTGCCGGCGCGCTGTGCGTCGTCGCCGCACTCCTGATCCTCAGTGTACCGAAGCCGGCCGCACGTCGGATCACCCCCGCAATGCCGCTGCCGGCGCGCGGCTGAGCGATGCCGACGCTGGAACGACGATGCTTGTTGCGGCTGCCCGCAGTCTCCTCGCACCGGCACGTGCGGGCATCAGGCGGAACGTGAGAGCTGGCCGTGTCATTAACCGCGCCAAGGGAGCTTGACCCGTGCGTTACAGAATCTTCGGCAACCGATTGAAGGCCGGAAAGCAAGATTTGCCTGCTGTCCGACGGTCGGCAGCCGGGCTGTTGGTCGCTGCCGGTGTAGGCATCACAGTCGTCGCGACCGGATCGCTGACCTATTTGTATCGGCAGAGTGATGCCGCGGTCTCCCCCGCTGCTCCGGCTCTTCCACAAGTCGTGGTGAGCAAGCCGCTCGCGCGCGAGGTTGATTCCAGACTGGGCTTCCTCGGCCAATTCTCCGCGGTCGAGCAAGTTGAGCTCCGCGCCCAGGTCGGCGGCACTCTTACCGGAATATATTTCAAGGACGGGGACATCGTCCCTAAAGGCGATCCCCTCTTCACCATCGACGCGCGTCCCTACGAGATCAAACTGGCACAGGCCAACGCCCAGCTGGAGACGGCGAACGCGCGGCTCGCGCTTGCCGATCGTGAGCTTTCGCGTGCGCAGCAACTCAAGCGCAGCAATTTTGGAACGGAGCAGACCGTCGATCAGCGCACGGCGGACCAGCAAAGCGCGCAGGCCGCGGTGGACGATGCCAAGGCTCAGATCCGTGATGCCGAGTTCGATCTTGAACATTGCCGGATCACGGCGCCGTTCAACGGGCGCATCGGCACGCACCTCGTGTCGGTCGGCAACCTGATCGCCGGCAGCCGCGCCGCGACCAGCCCCACCACACTGCTCGCGACACTCGTCTCGCTCGATCCGAGTTATCTAGATTTCGATATGAGCGAGTCCGATTTCCTGACCTTTTCCCGTGACCGCGCGCAGATCAAACAAGGCCGCGCGGACAAGGTCGAGATCGCGCTCAGCGACGAGACACAGTTTAAGCGGCAAGGCACGCTTGATTTTGTCGACAACGCGCTCAACCGGTCGAGCGGGACGATCCACGTCCGCGCCACTGTTCCCAATCCTGATTTGTTTTTGACACCGGGCGAGTTCGGTCGCGTGAGCCTGATCGTCGGTGCCCCGGCGGCGACCCTTCTGGTGCCGGATACAGCCGTACTCCCTGACCAGTCGCAACACATTGTCATGACCGTCGCACCGGACGGCATGGTCGTGCCCAAAAAGGTCGAGATCGGCGATCTTCGCGGCAGCCTGCGCGTGATCCGGTCCGGCCTTGCGCCGAACGATCAGGTCATTATCGACGGCATTCCGCACGCGATACCAGGGGCAAAAGTCGCGCCGCAGCACGACACGATTCGTTACGCCGCGGGCGATAGCGAGGGCTAGGACTAAGGCTAGGACGGAGACCGCGACATGCGCCTGACACATTTCTTCATCGATCACCCGCGCTTCGCAACAGTCCTCAGCATTTTTGTGACGGCGTTTGGTTTGGGCGCGCTCGCGATCCTTCCAGTCGCCCAGTATCCGGAAATCGTGCCGCCGACGGTGCAGGTCACGGCGTCCTATCCTGGCGCGTCCGCCGAGACAGTCGCCCGCACGGTCGCAACGCCGCTCGAACAAGAGATCAACGGCGTCGAGAATATGCTGTACATGAACAGCCAATCGACTGGGGATGGCAATCTCACTATAACGGTCACGTTCCGGATCGGTACCGACCTCAACGTCGCGCAAATGCTGACGCAGAACCGAGTCGAGGACGCACTGTCGCGCCTGCCGGATGACGTGCAGCGCCTGGGCGTGCAGGTCCGCAAGGCGATACCCAGCATCCTATTGGCCATTCACCTCTACTCGCCGGACAAGTCGCGCGACACGCTCTACCTGTCGAACTACGCGACCCTGCACATCAAGGACGTGCTGGCGCGCCTGCCCGGCGTCGGCAACGTGCAATTCCAGGGCGGTCGCGAATACGCGATGCGCATCTGGCTCGATCCGGACAAGGCTGCGGCCTACGATCTCAACGCTACCGACGTGCTGTCGGCGCTCCGCGCGCAAAATCTTCAGGTCTCTGCCGGTATCTTGAACCAGCCGCCGGCCCGAAG
>JBKPIZ010000243.1:0-10813 GCA_046730495.1 Pseudomonadota bacterium | reverse complement strand
CGGTCGCGGTCGCGCTCGGGCCGCAATTCACCACGACCTGGAATCCCAAAGGGGCGGATTTCGCCATGGTGGTCGGGGAGTTCTATTGCGCCAAGCTGGATGCGCCGGTCGTCTTCGACATCATGCGGCAAGGTGTTGTTTATGCCAGGTTGTATGACCTGCGCGGCCGGTCAATCTCTTCGCTGCTGACTGTGCCCGGAATCGAGCAAACGAATTACTGATTTTCACGCCGATGCAGCCGCAAGCGGCACCTCGCCGGCAAGCCTGAGAGCCTTAAGCGTTCACTGCAATGGGCTCGGCCTCAGCCGGCGGCAGCAATTTCGGCGCAACGAAACGTCCCTGCTCGATGTCTTCGATCTGCCGATCGATCTGTTTCATGACATAGCGGGAATACGGTCCGACATGGAGGTAAAATGCCATCAACGTGACGATGCCGCGAACTGAATTCGGATTGATCGACATGCAGTTGGTGAATGCTTTCCAAAACCGCTCGCGCCCTTCGGGCAAGCGCGACATCAGATCATGCACCAGTTTGATGGTGCTTACCCTGCCGCGGATATCACCCTTCGGCAGTTCTTTGCGCCGATCCGAGCAGTCAAGCATCGCGGCGAGACGCTCCAAGCGTCCGCAAAATGCATCGGGATCGTAAATGCGCTCTAAGATCTTCCTGTAATCGCGCAGGATGTCCAAACGCGACCGCTTGGTCTCGTAATTCACCCCGGCGGTACACTGATCGCCTTTGCCGGCCGGCGCCGCGTCATGGTCGACATACAAGCGGCCCTCACGCGCCAGCCGGCGCGTGAGCTGGGTATTCGGCAGCGCGTAAAGCAAGCCCACCATGGCGATCGGAATGTTGGCTTGCTCGATAAGCTCGATCATCGGCTGCGCAACCGATCCCTTCTCGGTGTCGAAGCCGACGATGAAGCCGGCAGTGACCGACATGCCGGCGCGGTAAATCTTATGGACGCTCTCGGCGATGCTGCGCCTCATGTTCTGCTTCTTGCGCATCGCGGCGAGCGTCTCCTCGTCCGGACTCTCGATGCCGACGAAAATCGCGAAGAAATTGCTCCTTCGGAGCATCTGCAACAGATCCTGATCGTCGGCGAGATTGAGCGACGCCTCGGTCGTGAATTCGAACGGATAATCGTGCTCCTTGATCCAATTTTCGAGCACTGGCAGGAATGTCTTGATGGCTTTTTTGTTGCCGATCAGATTATCGTCGACGAAATCGACGTGCCCACGATAGCCGAGCCGGTACAGCGCTTCGAGCTCGGCGAGCATTTGCGCATGGGTTTTGGTGCGCGGTGCGCGGCCATAAAGCTCGATAATGTCGCAGAACTCGCAGGTGAATGGGCAACCGCGCGAGAATTGCACGCCGATATAGAGATACTGGTCGAATTTCAGAAGGTCGAAACGCGGAATCGGCGTCTTGGTTACGTCGACCTGGAATTTCGGCGCCTCGAAAGTGCCTTCGCGCTGGCCCTCCTCCCAAGCGGCGATGAATTTGTCGAGAATGCCCTCGGCCTCGCCGATCACCCGGAAATTTGCCGCAGCGTAGCGATGCGGACTTGAACTGACGTCGGGTCCGCCGACGGCCACCGGCAAACCGCGGGCGCGGCACATTTCGATGAGATCGAGCGTGTCGGCCTGCTGAAACAGCATGCCGCCGGTCATCACCATATCGGCCCAGGCGAGATCGCTCTCCGCAAGCTCCTCGGTGTTACAATTGACCAGCCGGACGTTCCACGTTTTGGGCAACAGCGCCGCGACAGTGATCAACCCAAGCGGAATGGCGGGATAACGCGCGCCGACGAGCTCGCAGGCTTCGGAGAAGTTCCAGAAGGAATCCGTCATGAAGCGCGGATAGATCATGAGCACATTGCAGGCGGTCGCCGCCGGCAAAGTGGCAATGTCACTGCGCTGCTGTTCCAAGAGATCCCCACCCCGTGCTGCACGGCACAATGCGGCGCAGTATGGCCGTATTGGCCGATAATTCAAGAACAAAGCCGTGCGCCAGAGACCGTGGCGTGCGGCGGAGAAATACAATTCCGACATGGCTTTAGCGCCGTACGCAAATGCGCCGGCTGAGTTCCATGGGAAAATTTCGTGCGCGTAAGCGTGGCCACCGCCACCCGGTCGAAGCCGTTGACCACGGGAATCGCAACCCAGGCGAAGGGCTCGGAAAGCGGGGCCTACTGCTGGGATGAGAAATTCTGATTGCTGTAAGGCAACAGGATTGGGCGCTGAATCACGATGAAGGCGTGATCGAGCGTGCCATGACAGGCATTGCACCCGGCACTTAACCGATCGAAGGCGGACACAAATGCCGCATGATCCTTACTCTCGATTGCTTTTTCCAATTGCGAAATAGCGCCACCGACATGCTGTTGCGCCAGGTCGCCGCCCAGAAGCTTGGCGACATCGTCAAAACCATCTTTCAATTGATCCAATTCGTAATCGGCCAATGGCCAATTGCCGGCATCGCCGGCAAACCACAATTTGATGTGGCGCATTTGCTGCGCGACCATGATCTCGCTCAAATGCGGCAAACCTCCGGTGTCCTCTGCGGAGTCTTGTGCGCAAGCGAAGCCCGCACCGAGCAGCAGAGCCCCTAGCAGCGCGGCAAACACTGACTTCATCGCGATCTCCTCGCTGGCGGCCTTGCTAGCCGACCGGCGCCAGCGATTCGCTGCAGGCTTTTGCATGAGCATCCTGGCAGGCCTGGTAAAGCGCAGGGCAAGTCTTTGCCGCAGTGAGCGCCGCATCGATCGTCTTGATCCGGTCCGCGACCGTGCGCGACTGTTCGTTGTAAATCAACACCGCGTCGATGCGTTCGATGCCGCGATCGGTCATCAATAACCGCTCCGCTCCCGTGAAGAAAGCGGTCGCCGTTTTGATCGCATCGTTGAGCTTCTTGGTGTACTCGGTGTTGAGTTTTGGATCCGGCTTGACAGCGCGTGCCTGCACCGCGAGCGCAGTGTAGAGCACGTTGAGCTTAAAATAGGCGCCGCCGCATTGTGCGAGCGCCAGCCAATATGGTTTCCCGGCAAACGCGCCCGGCAGGGTCACCATGGTATCCCGCTTATCGATCGAAACCGCGGGCGCCGGTCGCTCGGTTTCTTTAGGCTCGCGTTCGCGCCGGTGGCGCGTCTGTGCGTTCACACTGGCGGCAATCAGCGCGGCAACAAGGATGAGGACAAGCTTGACAGCGGTTGTTCTTCTCATCTCAGGACGTTTCAGCGTGAGGTTTACGGGGCCAATATAGAACGGTTCAGAACTTCTCGACCCAAGGCCGTAATTCAATCTCCCAAGCCCACGCGCTTCGCGGCTGCCGCAACAGATCCATATAAGTCTGCGCGATAGCATCCGGGTCGAGCAGGCTGTCAGGTTTGTCCGCTGGGACAGCCCGCGTCTGGCTGCGGATGCCGCCATCGATCACGACGTGGCCGACGTGTATGCCGTGCGGCGATAGTTCGCGCGCCATGCTCTGCGCCAGTCCCCGCAGAGCAAATTTGCCCATCGCAAAGGGTGCCGACTGGGCATAGCCCTTCACGCTCGCCGAGGCGCCGGTAAACAGAATCGCGCCGTGGCCGCGGGGCAGCATGCGCTTGACTGCTTCCTGGGCAACCAGAAACGCGCCATAGGCGGTGACCGCAATCGATTTTTCGACTTCGGCCGGATCAAGAGTAAGGAACGGTCCGCGGGTGCGATAGCTGGCGTTGTAAACGACCACATCCAGCGCGCCGAACCCTTCGTCGAGCCGAGCGAACAGCTTGGTTACCTGGCTTCGATCGGTGGCGTCGCAGGCAAGGGCTGTTGCACCTGTCTCCTTAGCGAGATCGGCCAGATTGGCGGCCCGCCGCGCGGCGAGCGCAACTTTGATGCCCGCTTTGTTGAAGAGGCGTGCCAGCGAGGCGGACACTCCCGACCCAACACCCACGATCAACGCTGTCCGATACCCATGCTCCGCCATGATTTCCTCTTGATTGCCGCCGCCGATCTTCCCACCTGCCAAACCAGGGTTAGAACGCCATGCAGCGTTTGCTGATTGGAATTGGGCTTGCGCTCTTGCTCGCCGGGATTGCCTGGCCACTGTTGTCGCGCATCGGGCTCGGCCGCTTGCCCGGCGACATCGTCATCCAACGCGGTAGCACAAGCTTTTACTTTCCTCTCGTCACCTGCATCGTCATCAGTATCGTGCTCAGCGCCTTGATGTGGCTGCTCAACCGCTGATAGTCAATCGATCACGGCGACAGCGTTGATCTCGACCAGGCAGCGCGGATCCGTGGCAAGTCGCACGACCTGGACAGTGGTCGTTGCCGGCTTGGCGTCGCGAAAATATTCGCCCCAGACCCGGTTGAGTGCATCTTGGTCGCTCAGATCGGTAACGAAGCGGTCGGCCGTGACCACGTCGGCAAAACTGGCGCCCACCGCCTCGAGCCCGCGCTTGAGATTTTCCAGCGCCGCCCTCGCCTGCCCAGCCATGTCGCGCGGCATGGCGTCGAACTCCGCGGGGCGATGCGGATGATGATGATAAACCGGCGCCGCGGTGACTCCGGCGAGATAGACCGTCGTTCCGCCCTTCACCTTGATCGCCGGCGCATAGGGCATCCACAGGTCAGGCGCATCGGGCCAGTGCACGTGCTCGATGGTTTTGGGCATCTTGCGCTCCTTGTAACGTATAACGTTCTGCGTTGGGCCGCGGGCGTCCTGACACTAGACTCACTCACATCCTAAACACGCCGAACTTGGTCTCCGGGATCGGCGCATTCAGCGTCGCGGAAAACGCCAAGGCGAGGACGCGGCGCGTTTCCGCAGGCGTGATGATACCGTCGTCCCACAGCCGCGCCGTGGCGTAATAGGGATTGCCTTCGGCGTCGTATTGCTCGCGGATCGGCTGTTTGAACTCTTCTTCCTCGACCTCCGACCACTTCTTGCCTTCAGCCTCGATATTGTCGCGGCGTACGGTCGCCAGCACCGAGGCTGCTTGCTCCCCGCCCATCACCGAGATGCGCGCATTCGGCCAGGTGAACAGGAACCGCGGGCCATAGGCGCGGCCACACATGCCGTAGTTGCCGGCGCCGTAGGAGCCGCCGATGATGACTGTGATCTTCGGCACCTGCGCGCAAGCGACCGCTGTCACCATCTTGGCGCCGTCCTTAGCGATACCGCCAGCCTCGTAATCGCGTCCGACCATGAAGCCGGAAATGTTTTGCAGGAACAGGAGCGGGATGCGGCGCTGACAGCACAGTTCGACGAAATGCGCGGCCTTGAGCGCGCTTTCGGAAAAGAGAATGCCGTTGTTGCCGAGAATGCCGACCGGAATGCCGTGGATATGGGCAAAGCCGGTGACGAGCGTCGTACCGTAGAGCGCTTTGAACTCATCGAGCTCGGAATCGTCGACCAGCCGGGCAATGACCTCCCGCACGTCGTATTGCTTCTTCAGATCAACCGGCACGATGCCGTCGAGTTCGGCGGCGTCGAATTGCGGCTCGCTCGGTTTGCTCAAGGTCACGTCGAGGGTTTTTTTGGCGTTCAATGTACCGACGGTCTGGCGACAGAGCGCCAGGGCGTGACGATCGTCTTCGGCGTAATAATCCGCGACGCCGGACTTTCTCGCATGCACGTCGGCGCCGCCCAGCTCTTCAGCGGTGACGACTTCGCCAGTGGCTGCTTTGACCAACGGCGGCCCGCCGAGAAAAATTGTGCCCTGGTTGCGCACGATGATGGTCTCGTCCGACATTGCCGGCACATAAGCGCCACCCGCCGTGCATGAACCCATCACCGCCGCGATCTGAGGGATACCGGCCGCCGACATGGTGGCCTGGTTGTAGAAAATGCGGCCGAAATGCTCGCGATCGGGAAATACTTCGGTCTGATGCGGCAGGTTGGCACCGCCGGAATCGACGAGATAAATGCAGGGTAGCCGGTTCTCGCGCGCAATCTCCTGGGCGCGCAGATGCTTTTTCACCGTCATCGGATAGTAGGTGCCGCCCTTGATCGTCGAGTCGTTGCAGACGACGACGCATTCGCGCCCCGCCACCCGGCCAATGCCGGTGATCAGGCCGGCGCCATGAATGGCGTCCTCGTACATGTCGTTTGCGGCGAGCGGCGACAATTCCAAAAATGGCGTCCCTGAATCGATCAGCGTCATGACCCGCTGCCGCGGCAGGAGCTTGCCACGCGCGAGGTGCCGCCCGCGCGCCCGCGGCGGACCGCCCTCGGCTGCTGTAGCGCGCCGGCTTTCGAGTTCCGCGATCAGCGCCCGCATGGCCGCTTGGTTGGCGCGGAATTCCCTGGATTTGCCGTCGATCTTTGAAGCGATTGCAGACACCAATTCCTCGCATCCCATCTGAACGAATATTCAGAAACGAACTTCTTTCCCCACACGAAATATCACACGAGCGAGTTCCGGAGAAACCTTGCCGACGAGTATGCGTTGGCCAAGAGCATCGCAGCCGGGAAAGGGACCATCAGCGCGGGTGGCGTGCGCAAACACCCAACCGGGAAGGAGAGAGCTTGATGAGGACTAAACAACAGACATTGCTGGCCGGCGTCGCCGCGCTTGCGCTCTTTGCGGCGAGTGGCATCGCCTCCGCGCAGCAAACCCAGCAGGACCAGAAGGGCGGCGCTGCCCAGAGCAGCAGCATGCAGAGTCAGCGCGGCCAGCAAGGCGCTAAAAATCAATCCGCCAATCAGGGCATGCGGAACCAGGGCGCTCTGCAGAGCAAGAACCAGAATGCGATGTCCAAGCAGCCGTCTGGGCAAAACGCACAGAACGAAAGCAAAATGCAATCTGGCCAGCGTAATACCGGGAAGATGAGCAATGCCGGCAAGGGCGAGAAGTCCTTCAACCGGAGCGCCCAACAGCAGAACAAGGGCGCCGCCAACCGGACCGCGCAAGGTCAGCAAAGACAGCTTAATGCGCAGTCAAAGACACAGTCCAAGACTGGGGAATCCAGGACTGGGCAATTTGCTACCCAGCAGGGCAATAAGACCCAGCGCGGCACCAGCACGACGGCGCAGCGCAATGAGCAGTTGAAGGGACTGCAGGGCAGCACCAGGGCGCCAATGCAAGGCGCCACATCAACTGAGCAACGTGGTGGCGGCGCGGCGAACGTTTCGCTGAACGACCAGCAGCGCACGCAGATTCGCGACACCGTCATCAATTCGCGCAGTGCGCCGCGGGTCAGCAATGTCGACTTCAACGTTAACGTCGGCACCGTGGTGCCCCGCGGACGCATCCACATGGTGGCGGTGCCGCAGACCCTCTTCCGGATCCAGCCACGATGGCGGCACTATATGTACTTCGTTTTTAACAACGAGATCGTGATCGTCGATCCGCGCAGTATGAGGATCGTCGACGTGTTGCCGGTTTAATCCACCGGATAGCACAACCGGAAAACTTCGAGGGCTGCTCTTGAGCCGCCCTCGCTTTCTTTATTGGATACTCAGGCGAGGCGCTTGGTCCCTAGGCGCGGACTTCTTGGCGCTGAAAAATGACATAGCCGATGACGAAGAGGACGATCGCGGTGGCGATCATTCCCACCATCTGCGGCCACGCGATCAAGACGCTCTCCGCGAATGGCAGCGGCGCCCCAAGCACCGCACCTTGCAGTTGGCTGAGATAAATCGGGCCGAGCGCACGCGTCGTAGGATCAAGAAGCGCCACGACGATTTCTGCGTACAGTGTGGAAGGCGAGAACCGCGCCAGGATTTGCTCCAGTTGCGCGGTGCCCGGCGTCTGCAGCCCCAGCGCCGTATAGCGCGGATCCGGCGGCACGATGATTTGCGCTAGCGCGCCGGAAAGCACTGGCCATATGAACGTCACCAGAAGCCATAGGCCGAGCGTCACTAGCGCCGCGGTCGCAGCGGAGCGGAACAGAATCGAGAACAGTAAAGCAAGCGCCAGCCAGACTCCGGCATAGACGATCGTGACCAGCAGAAATACGAAACTGCGGGCAATTTCCTCTGCGCCGGGTGGAATACCGATCAGGAAGAGACCAAGCCCGACGACAAGAAGCCACAGCGTGATGAGGCTGATCGAAAGCGTGACCAGGCCAGCCAGGAATTTTCCGAACAACAGCGCATCGCGATAAATTGGTTGCGACAGGATGCGCGACAGCGTGCGGCGATTGTGCTCGCTGTTGACGGCATCGAAGCCAAGTCCGATCGCCATCAGCGGCACAAGGAAAGAGAGGAACGAGACAAACGACGGCAACGGGTCGCGCGATGTTGTGAACAGCCGCAGGAACAGGAAGGGGTCTTCTGCCGTCGTGTCTTTGATTTGTTGGATTGCACCGTAGAGCGCGGCGAGCGCCACCAGCACGACCAGCCATTCCAGCACACGCATACGTATGCTGGTCAGGTGATCGGAAAGCTCCTTGAGCATGACCACGCCGAGCCCAGAAAAGGCGGAGCCTTCACGCTGCATGGCGCGCCTTCTCCTGCACAGCCTGCTCCGGCACTGCCTCAAAATAGCGCGTATAGATCGCCTCGAGGCTCGGCTCCTGGACGCCGAGATATTTCAGGCGACCCTGCATGGCGACGACCTCGGCCGCAGCTTCCGGCCGTACGTCCCGGTCGGCTTGCAGGCGAATTTTGTTAATGCCGGCTTTCTCGACCGCGCTGACGCCCGGAATGAGTGCGAGCCGCTCGGCCAATCCGTTGCCTTCGGCCTCGATCTCGACGACGTAGCCGCCTCCGAGCACCTGCCGGCCGAGCTCCGCAACCGAGCCCATCAGCACGATGCGCCCTCCGTTGAAGAGCGCGACCCGATCGCAAACGCTCTGTACCCGCTCCAGAAGGTGCGAGGAGAGCAGAACCGAAACGCCCTCGCTTTTGAAGCCGCGGATGATGCCCAGAAGCTCCGCCGTGGCGTGCGGATCGAGCCCCGACGTTGGTTCGTCGAGGATCGCGATTTGCGCACCTTTCATCACGATCTCGGCGAGCCCGAGCCGCTGGCGCATGCCGCGCGAAAAAGTGCCGACGCGATTGTCCGCGAATTCGGCGAGTCCGACGCGGTCCAGCGCCGCGGCGACCCGCTTTTCCCGTTCCATCGACCGGAACCCGATCAGCCGGGCGGTGTACCGGAGATTGTCCGCCGCAGTCAGATTGTCATAGAACCCGACCGTATCGGGGAGATAACCGACCCTCCGCTTGACCGAAAGCGGCTCCCGCGCCGGATCGAATCCGAGCACGCGGACGCCGCCTTCGGAAATTTCGGTCAAGCCCAGCATCATCAAGATCGTTGTCGTCTTACCGGCACCATTAGGCCCGAGCAGGCCAAAAATTTCGCCGCGTCCGACGCCGAACGAAATATGGTCGACGGCAAGCGCCGACCCATAGGTTTTGGTGAGGCCGTTAGCCTCGATTACGGTATCGGCAATCATCGGCGACCGAACCTCGCAACCGCGCCGACCATCACCAATAGCGCAACGCCGATGATGCCCACTCCAGCGATCCCCCACATCGTCGATGTCGTGACGGTGACGCGGAAATTGGTCGACGCCGATTCACCACGCGCGGACGCGCGGACGGTCGTCACATAGTCGCCGGCGATGGCCTTTTCCGTCGGCGTGATCAGCGCCTGCACTTCTTTGTTGTCGTTCGGAGCGATGCGGTCGATCGTTTTCGGATCGAAGGTGATCTTCCATCCGCTCGGAGCCGATCCGTTCAGCTGGATGTCTTCGGCCGGCGCGGTGCCGGTATTGGTGATGATGACGGGAACCGTCGTTTCCTTGCCCGCTGAGGCGCGGGTGGACACCAGACCCTCGCGGCCGCTGATGTCGAGTTTCGGCTGGCCGGTGATGGTCATGGCCAGATCAGCGGTCGCCGCGGCATCCTCCGCCGTCACGCGCGCCATGACCTTGTAGTCGCCGGCGGCAGCCGTGTTCGGTGGAGTGACTTTGAGTTTGACGTCCTTGCTCTGGCCCGCATCGACCGGGACTGCTTTGAGCTCCTGGGTCCCGTACTGTTCCGTAAATGAAGTATCGAAATTTTGCGGCGCCTGCGCGGACAAGCTCACAGTCAGTTTTTTGCCGCTGTCGTTCTTGATGCTGAGCTGATATTCGAAGCTCGATTTGGACGTGCCGCGCAAATCCGGAAGCTGCGGCGTGAGTGTCAGTTTCGCAGGCAGATCCTTCGCCAGCGTCACGTTGAGCGGCAGCTGTAAATTTGTCGTGCTTCCCTGCGCGGCCACAGTGACGGTTTGGGTACCCATCGGCGCGTTCTTCGGCACATCGAGCCGTAATGACAGCGACACACTCGAATTTGCCGACGGCATCGCCGCGGCAACCGGCTGACCGCCGCCGAGCAAAGTCGCCGTCCAACCGCTCGGCACACCGCTGACCGAGAGCGTCAGACGCTCGGGCGTCATATTGTAGTTTTGTAATCTGAGGCTGATCGTGGAGGTCTCACCGGGGCGCAGCGTCACCGCCGGATAATCGCTCATCAGGAAAATGCCTTTGACGTCTTTAGGCGCATCTTCGGCAACGGCTCGTGACCCCGATGGGATCGTGAGCGGTGTCGCTAAAACGGCAATGGCAGCTGCGACAGCGGCGATCAACCCATATCGCATTGGCATAGCTCCGTGCAGGCAATTGGATCGGGGCCCTACACCGTCACGCACCAAAGCGATCGGGCGGGGAACGGGCATTGTCGGCGCAATCGTGACAAAATCATGCAGACGCCGGCCTATTTGACAAGGTCTATAGCCGAAGTCCTGCGGTAGAGGGACGCAGTTAACGGGATTAAGCTTCATGCCGCGGGCAAGGCAGATCAGTGCCGGGATTCTGGCGTTTCGGCGCAGGCC
>JBKPIZ010000242.1:0-2808 GCA_046730495.1 Pseudomonadota bacterium | reverse complement strand
GTCCCGCCCTGGATCAATAAATTTTACATTCTCGATCTCACGCCAGAGCACTCCTTCATCAAGTGGTGCGTCGATCGGGAACTCACCGTGTTTGTCATCTCCTGGGTTAATCCCGATGCAAGATTGGCGACGAAAACCTTCGAGGACTACATGCATGAAGGTCCGCTCGCCGCGATCGAAGCGGTCAAGAAGCAGACGGGAGAGAAACAGATCAACTTGATCGGCTATTGCGTCGGCGGCACGCTGTTGGCTCTCACGCTCGCTTATCTGGCGGCAAAGAAAATGGACCAAGTGCTGTCGGCGACTTTCTTTGCGGCGCAGGTCGACTTCACCTTTGCCGGCGATCTCAAGGTTTTCATCGACGAGGAGCAGGTCTCCACGCTGGAACGCAAGATGCAGGAGCACGGCTTCCTCGACGCCTCGAAGATGGCCACCGTGTTCAATATGCTGCGCTCGAACGACCTGATCTGGCCTTACGTCATCAACAATTATCTCAAGGGCACCAAACCGCATGCGTTCGACCTTCTTTACTGGAATGCCGACTCAACGCGCATGCCGGTGGCCAACCACTCTTTCTACCTGCGCAACTTTTACCTAGACAACAAGTTCGCACCGGGCGATTTGGAGCTGGGCGGCCTCCAACTCGACCTGCGCAAAGTCAAGATTCCGATCTACAATCTCGCCACCCAAGAGGATCACATCGCGCCGGCCAAATCCGTGCTGCACGGTTCGAAATATTTCGGCGGGCCGGCGAAGTTCGTGCTCGCCGGGTCCGGTCATATCGCCGGCATTATCAATCCGCCCGATCTGCATAAATATCAGTACTGGACTGGGCCTGAACCGATTGGCTCGGATGTTGATAAATGGTTGGCCAAGGCCACCGAACATGCAGGCTCGTGGTGGCCGGACTGGTTGGACTGGCTCAGTGCCCAGGATTCGAACACGGTACCGGCGCGCGCCATCGGCAGCGGCCAATTCAAGCCGATCGAGGACGCTCCGGGCTCGTATGTGAAGATCAGGAGTTAAGGTGCGCCGATGCCGTCCCCACCGTCATCCTTTATAACAAGCGGTCAAACGGCGGCGCGCTCAGCTGCCGCTGTTGGCTTCAAGAAAAGCAATAATTTTTGCACGGTCCTCAGCGGAGGTGAGGCCGCCATACGGCTTCATCTTGTTACCGGGCACCACTTGGTCGGGATTAGCGATGAAGCGATCAAGCGTCGCCTTATCCCATGTCAAATCGGCGTCCTTCATGGAACTTGAATAGCCATAGTCTGGAACTGACCCAGCCTTGCGACCGATGATGTTGTGTAAGTTTGGCCCAAGGCGGTTGTCGCCCTCCTTCAGGGTATGGCAGGTGCGGCAGACATTGTTGAACACGAGTTGATTGTCCGCCCCGGCGCTTTTAGCGGCCGTATCCTGCCCGAGCGCATCAGCGCTGATCGCCATGAGGGCGGCAAGTGAGAGCGTGAATTGGCGAAGGATCATGCGGCTCAATAACGTTCAAGATCGCTCCTAGTTTCCAGTTTAGCCCGGTTGATTTGCGCCTCCCCGTAAATCAAGACGTCATCCACCCCGGTGTGCGGCGCTTCATGGCTTGGGTATCAGCTGAGCGATCAAAGAAGCGCGCCGCGATGCGCAAGGCGGGGTTTCTGCGAGCCACTTTTCAAATATGCTCACGCGTGTGAGCGAAACCCAAGCCCTTTTCGCGGCGCTGCGCGAGACAGCTGATGCCGCCACGGCGGCAGCCATTGAGCGACTCGTCAAGTCGGGAGCCGACCGCGACCTCGTCCGTGTCAATGCGCTCGCGTTCGCAGCCGCGCGTGGTCTGGACGAAGAGCACACCATCGCCGCGTTCCTGCACGCGGCTCAGCTTGGCATTTTCGAGCTGTCGTGGGACGTGCTGTGCCCGACATGCGGAGGCGTGCTCGACATCACCACGTCACTGAAGGATGTCCACAAGGAACCGTACGAATGCGCACTGTGCAGCAGGTCCTTCGAGCTTTCACTCGATGAGATGGTCGAGGTCGTATTCACTGTCAGTCCACGCGTGCGCAAGATCGCCGCACACGATCTGCACACGTTGGCGTTCTGGGACTATTACCGGCAGATATTTTGGAGTTCCGCCGTCGACCTGTCCGACGAAGAGCTCGAGAAGTTGATCGCGGAATTCACGCTCGATGCGCGCGTGCTTAGCCCAGGTGAACAGGCGAGCATTTTGGTGCAAGTGCCGGAGGGCTGGGTCATCGTCTTCGATCCCGTGTCGCACTTCGGGCACTACCTGAAGGTCGCGGCCGAGCATACCGGCGATGTGCAAAAGCTCGCGCTTGCCTTTGAGGCCGCTGGTGCGCCAACCGGAACGACCCCGCTGAAATCCGGACCGCTGCAGCTGACGATGACCAACCGTACCGGCACGCGCGCCTTGCCGGTGGTCTGGATCGAGAATCGGAATTTTGATGAACTCGTTGGCAAGCGCAGACCAAACCTCACGGCGAAGCGCATCTTCACCAACCAGACGTTTCGCGATCTTTACCGCACCGACACGCTTGCTGTGGACCAAAGCCTCAAGATCGTCAGTCTCACGTTCCTTTTCACCGACCTCAAGGGCTCGACCGAGCTTTATGCGCGTGTTGGCGATTTGGTCGCCTATGAGCTGGTAAGGAAGCATTTTCACTTGCTGAATGCGATCGTGGGGGCGGAGGGAGGCGCCGTGGTCAAGACCATTGGCGACGCGGTGATGGCGACATTTTCGACGCCCGATCGGGCCCTCGCCGCAGCGCTGCGCATGCGCGAGGCGATTGGCGATGTCGG
>JBKPIZ010000241.1:0-5171 GCA_046730495.1 Pseudomonadota bacterium | reverse complement strand
CCTGTTCAGCGCCAGCGACGAGAAGGCGGCCAAGGCGATCAACGCGGCTCCGGGGAAATTTGGTAGCAAATAAGGTAGCAAACGCCGTTTCGTTCCCCCTAAGTTCTTTCATAAGTGTTGAAACATAAAGGCTATTCCCGTTGGGAGTAGCCTTTCATGCCGATCACGCGCATGGGCATTGCCGCCTCCTCAGCTATGTTGTTTAGACGCTCGTAGGCGTTCGGTTGCCGCGACATCGATTGCGCCATTCGCATCGATCGCGACTTTGTAATCGCGGCGCGCTTGTTCCGCCGTGATCAAGCCGTCAAGCACGTCGTCGCGCACGGCTTTCGGATCGCGCGCGCGCGGATCGCCGAAGCCGCCGCCGCCCGGCAATTGCAGGCAAATGGCGTCGCGCGGCGGCACGGTCTGGCGCCCTTTGGGCCGGATCGGCCGTCCCGAACGCAAAGTCACCACGCCTGCGCCACCGGGCGCGCCGCCGTTGCGCCCGCGCGCCGGATGGCGAACGCGCTCAAAGTTGCACAACAGCGCCAGCGGATTGGCGCCGGCGCCGCCGAGCTCGATCACCTGGCCGAGCCCGCCGCGGAATTGGCCGGGCCCGCCCGAGCCGTCGCGAAACTCGCGGCGATAGAACACGACCGGCGCCACGCTTTCGGTGGCCTCGACCGGTATCGTGCGCACGCCGGAAGGAAAAGCGGTCGCGCTCAAGCCGTCCTTCTGCGGCCGCGCGCCGGCGCCGCCACAGTGAAAGATCACGGTGGAGAATTCCGGCAGCGCATTGGCGTCGGTGCCAGCCTCGACCTCATCGACAAGCGAACCGCCGCCGAAGATCTGCGGATTCCACAAGGACGAAGCGCCCTCCGCCGGCACGCCGCCGGCGATCGCCTGCTGCAGACAGCCGGCAACCACGTCGGGCAGCATCTGTCCGACGGTGTGGCGCGCCGCGACCGGCCAGGGCCGCTTGGCGTTGAGCACGCAGCCTTCCGGCGCGCTGACCGTGATCGGTTCAAGCGAGCCGGCATTGTTCGGAACATCCGGCGCGACCAGGCACTTCACACCGAACGCGGTATAGGCGAGGCAGTAGTTGAACACGACATTGATGCCGTAGGCCGAAGCAGGCGACGTGCCGTCGTAGTCGACATGGATGCCGTCGTCCGAAATGGTCAGCGCGGCGTTGAGCGTAAGCGGCTTGTCGTAGCCGTCCATGGTCATGCTGTTGCGATAGATGCCCTTCGGCAGCGCGCGGATGCGTTCGAGCGTGGCGTCGCGCGAGGCCTCGACGATGGTGTCGCCGAGGCGATCGAGATTGGCGATTTCGAACTCGTCCATCATTTCGACGAGGCGACGGCTGCCTTCGTCATTGCACGCCGCGCAGGCATAGATGTCGCCTTCGACCTGCAGTGGCTCGCGCACATTGGCGCGCACGAGCCGCAGCAAGTCCTCGCTCATGCGGCCCTCGCGCGCGAGCGGCATGATCGGGATCGCCAGGCCTTCCTCGAACACTTGCCGTCCGTCCGGTCCCATGCCGAGCCCGCCGATATCGACGACATGAATGGTATTGGCAAACAATCCGACCGCTTGACCGCGATAAAAGCTCGGTGTCACCACGGTGATGTCGTGCAGGTGACCGGAAGTGAGCCAGGGATCGTTGGTGATGTAATGGTCGCCCGGCTTCATGGTCGCGAGCGGATAGACGTCGAGAAAATATTTGACGGCGTTCGCCATCGAATTGACGTGACCCGGCGTGCCGGTCACGGCTTGGGCGAGCATGCGCCCGTGCCGGTCGAACACGCCGGCCGAAAGATCGCCGGCCTCGCGCACCGACGTTGAAAACGCGGTGCGCAGCATGGTCTGCGCCTGCTCTTCGACCACGGCGATCAGCCGGTTCCACATGATCTGGGTATGGATCTGCGCGAGCGCGGCGTTCGGGCGGGCGACCATGAAAGAAACCTCAAACCTCGCGGCGGGTGAGCGCAATATAGCCGAACTTGTCGACCTGCGCCTCGAACAAGGGACTGACCACCGTGGAGGTGTCATCCTCGGCAATTATCGCCGGTCCGGCGATCATTGCGCCCGGCGCGAGATCGCCGCGCCAATAGATCGGCACATTTTGGAATTTGCCCGCTTGCGGATCGAACAGCGCACGCCAGCCGCGCGGTCTCGGTTCGCTCGGCCGGATCGGCATCGCGGTTGCGAGCTCGCCTTGCGCCGGCGCGCTGATGGTGACCACCCAGCTGAGAATTTCGATGTCGACGCCGGGGATCGGCCGGCTATAGAGCCGGCGGTAGGCGTCCTCGAACAATGCGGTGATCGCTGCACGATCGGCGTTGTTGAATGCACGCACTGGAAATTCGACCGCGATCTCGTGGCCCTGCCCGCGGTAACGCATGAAAGCGGCGCGGCGTTCGGCAAGCGGCGCAGCGGGCGCGCCGCGCCGCACGATCGCTTCGGCTTCGGCGCGCATGTCCGCAAGGAGCCGGTTGGCGTTCTCCGGTTCAAAGCTCGACAGCCGCATCAATCGGCCGCGCACGACCTCATAGGCGACGGGCGCGTGCAATAATCCCACCGCCGAGCCGACGCCGGCATTGGCGGGAATGAGGATGCGGCCGACGCCGAGCTTCTCGGCAACGCGTACGGCATGCAGCGGCGCCGCGCCGCCAAATGCGATCAACGTCCGCGGCCGCAAATCCTTGCCGCTTTCGATCGCATGCACGCGCGCCGCATTGGCCATGTTCTCGTCGACCATTTCGCTGATGCCGAGCGCGGCATGTTCGGCGGCGAGATTTAGCTTGGCGCCGATGCGTTCGGCGACGGCGCGTTGGGCGGCGCCGGCGTCGAGCCGCATCTTGCCGCCGGAAAACGTTGCCGGATCGACACGGCCAAGAACCAGATCGGCATCGGTCACGGTCGGCTCGCTGCCGCCGCGGCTGTAACAGACGGGCCCGGGTTCAGAACCCGCGCTTAGCGGGCCGACCGCAATCCTGCCTAGCGAATCGATCGCCGCGATCGAGCCGCCCCCGGCACCGATTTCGACCATTTCGATCACCGGGATGCGCAGCGGCAAGCCGCTGCCTTTGGTGAAGCGATAGACGCGCGCCACTTCGAAGGCGCGCGCGGTCTGCGGCCGGCCATGATCGATGAAACAGATTTTCGCCGTCGTCCCGCCCATGTCGAACGACACCACGTGATCGAGCCCGTGCTGGCGGGCAATGCACGCGGCAAAGATCGCGCCGCCGGCGGGGCCGGATTCGACAAGGCGTACCGGAAAACGAATCGCGGTCTCGGTGGTGGTGATGCCGCCGCCCGAGGTCATCAGCAGCATCGGACAGTGGAAGCCCGATTGCTCAAGTTCGCGCGCGAGCTTGCGGAGATAACTGCCGATTAGCGGCTGCAGATAGGCATTGGCGCAGGCGGTGGAGAAACGTTCGTATTCGCGCATTTCCGGCGATACGTCCGACGACAGGCTTACCGCGACTCGAGGCAGACGACGCGAGATCGCCTCGCCGACTCGCTGTTCGTGATCCGGATTGGTGAAGCTGTGCAGAAATCCGACCGCCACCGCCTCGATGTTTTGCGCAGCGAGTTGATCGAGTGCGCGGGTCACACTTGCTTCGTCGAGTGGAACGAGAACGTTGCCCTGGGCATCGATGCGTTCACGGACCGGCAGACGCTGTCGGCGCGGCACCAAGGGCGGCGGCAGATCGATATTGACGTCGTACTGCTCGAACCGATTCTCGTGGCGGATTTCGAGGACGTCGCGAAAACCTTCGGTGGTCAGAAGCGCGGTCTTGGCGCCCTTGCGTTCGATCAGCGCATTGGTCGCAAGCGTCGTTCCGTGGATGATCAATTGGACGTCGCCGGGCTTTATGCCGGCTTCGCCAATGATCGCGCGGACGATGGCAAGCACGCCTGCCTCCGGCGCGCGGGTGGTGGTCAAACCCTTGGCGGTATAACGGCGATCGCCGACTTCGAGCGCCACGTCGGTAAAGGTGCCGCCGATATCGACGCCAAGCCGGATTGCGGGAGAGGATGCCACGGGCGGACCGTCGAGGAGTATCAGATAACAAAAGCGGCGCTATATGCCGGCTCTTTGCCGGGCTTGTCCATCGCGCCGCAAGATGTCGTTAGCAGAGGACCGCCTTAGCAAAGACCTGCATTAGCAAAGACCTGCATTGCGCAATAACCGCGTTGCGCCCCTGTCGAGCCGGGTGCATCATGCACGCAGAATCCGTGTGGATTTCAGAATCCGGACCCAGCGGCCAAAAAGCGGATCCCAAAAGCGGACCCAAGGAGCGGCGGCCATGCACGACATCGTCATTCGCGGCGGCACCATCATCGACGGCACCGGCAAGGCCGCCTTTTCTGGCGACGTCGCCATTGCCGACGGCCGGATCGCCGCGGTCGGCGGCAAACAGGGTCCCGCCAAGCGCGACATCGATGCTAACGGGCTTCTCGTTACGCCGGGCTGGGTCGACGCGCACACGCATTACGACGGCCAAGCGATGTGGGATCCGCTATTGGCACCCTCGTGCTGGCATGGCGTGACCACAGTGCTGTTCGGCAATTGCGGCGTCGGTTTCGCACCGGTCAAGAAGCACCATCGCGGCGCGCTGATGGATTTGATGGAAGGCGTCGAAGAGATTCCCAATCCGGTGCTCGCCGCCGGGCTGAACTGGGAGTGGGAAACGTTTCCGCAATTCATGGACGCGCTAGAACGGCGCCCGCATGCCATCGATATCGGCGCGCAAGCCGCGCATCTGCCGCTGCGCGTCTATGTCATGGGCGATCGTGCCGTGCGCCGCGAACCGGCAACGGCCGATGACATTGCCGAGGTGCGCCGGCTCACGATCGAGGCGCTGCAATGCGGCGCGTTCGGTTTCACGACTTCACGCACCGACTCGCACAAGACTCCGGATGGCGAACTGGTGCCATCGCACGACGCCGACGCCGACGAGCTGGTCGGCATTGGTTCGGCGCTTGGCGCGGTCGGCATGGGCGCGTTCGGCATGAACAGCGATTTCGACGACGAGGATTACGAACTGAACTGGATGACCAAGCTGGCGCGCCAGACCGGACGGCCGGTCTGGTTTTTGCTGACCGACCGCTACGAAGATCCGCAGCGCTGGCGCCGGCTGCTCGACGCCACTCACGCGGCGCGCGCGCAAGGTATC
>JBKPIZ010000240.1:0-9028 GCA_046730495.1 Pseudomonadota bacterium | reverse complement strand
TCCTCTCAGGCCCACCATACAGTCGTATTAAGACAGAGATTTCCTCGTTCAGCGCCGATCCGCGGACCGAGCGGGATCCCATAACGCAGATCGGTCGCTACGGCTTTCGCCACCTTTCGTGTTCGGTTGACGAGAACGATCTCCCGAGCGCTACCGCGCGTCGCAGCTGCAAGCGCGATGGCGTTTCCGACGTTCCCGCTGCCGATGATGCCAAGCTTCATTGCAGTGCTCCCATTTTAATCCACCGGTGTCGCCGGCTGTTCAGATGCGAGATCTTCGAAATCGAGAAGGCCCGATGCTCATTGAAGACCGTACACATCTTCCAGCGCGCTCAAGGCCCGGGTGCACGCGGCTGCGTGATCAGCGGCGTCGGCTTCCTTGGCGCGTTCAAGCGTTGTCTGGGCGAGCGTGTTGGCCTTCATCTCGGCATCGCTGCTTGGCCCAATGTCGGAATTAGCGCTGGCCGCGCTGATCTGTTGCTCGACTTGCGCTATTTGCGCGGTACAGGGCCCTGCATAGGCGGGAAAAGCTGTGCCGGTCACCGCGACGAACGCCAACGCCGGCAACATATTACGAAATCGCATCATCTTAGCCTCCTTCAGAAAACGCGGCCGAATATCAGGGCCGCGCCGGGCGGCAACACGCGCTACAATGCCAGTGCTGTTGATAAGATGCTCGCGATAAACCGAACGGCCAATTAAATTTCAAAGCGCGTTGGCTAAATTCGCTTTTAACTTCCGACTTCGGCCAACAGCCTAAAAAGCAAATGGAGCGCGGGAGCAATTGCGTTCTATTCGGCAGGTGCAAACTTACACCATGGTTTTTGCTCCAACACCTCCAGCCCATTCCCACACACATCGGGCAAGATCGCTTAAATTATGGTGGAGCTGCTCGAGCGCGAAACTAAGCGCGAAGAGACGCTCAACTTCGCTGTTGGAAAGAGCGCGCGTCAGACCCTCGTTGCGCAGCGAGTTAATCGCCAAGCCATAAGACCTCAGCGACGCCTCTGCCGCCTGGAGTGAAGGAGAATCGCGGCGTAGCGTGAGCGCGGTTGCGCTGCCGCTCAGAAATTCACTTACATCTTGCCCTACACGGCTGAGCAGCGGGCCAAGCCGCTGCGCGATCTCGCTTGGAAATGGCGTTACTGCCCGCCCGATAATGACAAAATCATGCCGGAGCCGCAGCAGGGTTCGCGACAGTGGCGCTGGGTCGGGCTCAGACCCGAGGGCGACCAGGCGCTCGCGTTTCGCTTCCGCCGCGATCCCCTGAAAAGCGATGACCGAGCTGCCCAGGTCATCTTGTAATTGTCGCATTTTGTCTGCGTCGAGCCGTTGCGTGAAACCCGCTAATAACTCGGGAAAGCCTCGGGCCATGCGCTGCAAGATTTGAGCGGCCGTCTCCACCCCGAGTCCATGAGCTCTTTGGGACAACACCAGCACCGAAACGATTATCGCGATTGCACCACCGAGCGCGACCTCCAGAAATCGAGTGAACGCCGACTCGATCGGACCTTCGCCAATTTGTCCTGAAAGCAGCAGCACCAGCACGGCCGAAAACGGCGCAACGCGAAAATTCGGGTTGATCGCCGCCGCGAACGCTAATGGACCTATTGTGACGGCAAGAACGACACCCTGCGCAATTGTGCCCGCATGAGGAACAAGCACGCCGATCGCGGCAGCGTAAACGGCTCCGCCGAGGGTCCCAATGGTATATTCAATCGTCGCTCGAAGTGACCCGCCGACACTCATTTGGGTCACGACGACAGCCGTCAGCACCACCCAGAGTCCATGCAGCGGCAACGCCAAGCTCTGCGCGACTATCAGAGCCAACAAGCCAGCAGCAGTCATCCGCAGTGAGAAGCGCAACTGGGACCTGTAGGCGCTGACTGTCTCGCGAAGACGCTTCCAGAAGGTCAACTTATCCATAGGGCGGTCTCGCGCCAGCATCGCCTGTTCCGTCGCAGCAGCGGACAGAACTGAGTGTGAGCGCTTCGCCACTTCACTCCTGCAGCGAAGAAATGCCGGCACCCGACCGCTGATCAGTGCTGCAACACCGCCACGGGGCGGCGTCAATCGGCAGTTAGCCGAAGACAATTGTCCGCCATTGTAATTGGGATTTTTGGTCAAGTCTGACATTTAATCTGCACGCGGTGTTATTCCGCTGTTCACAACGTCTTAGTTATGCGACCACCGCAGTAACTTTTGCTGGCATCTGCCGTAGGAGCCGTAGCAAGCGGGATGGTGCCGCGCTCGCATGACGCTCATGCGAGCGCTGCCGGCACCGCCGACCTTAGCGGCTCGGCGCTTGACGCGCATAGCTGTAACCGGGCCCATAGCCGTACTGGTCGCCGCCGCCATTGCCGTATTGCGGACCTCCACCATACGGAGTCCCGTAATAGCCCCGCTGCGCGAGTCCATGCTCATTCGATCTCGAATACGATGCGGCCGACGCGCCAGCGACTCCGCTGACGAGCAGCAAGCTGCCAACCAGGAAGCTCGCCGAGTATTTAAGCAGATTTCTGCTATACGACTCGATGTGCGTCGAACGACTTGTCTTACTCTTGATTATCATGGCGTCACCTTTTGCAACATTTACAATTTCACGATCCAGATTTGACTGAACCGTTGCTTTCGACTTCATCATCAATGTACGCAGTGAAAGGTGCCGCGCCACTAAACACGCGTTTATGAAATTAAATTCGATTATAGAGTCTTCAACGACTCAGACCTCACGAGTGCGGCGCGTCCAGCTCGGTCGCTGGCACCAGCTTCACGCGACGGCCCTGAGTGCTTCCGCGCCATTGACGCAGCAAGTCCTGCAATCGGTCAAGATAGATGTAGACGACAGGCGTCGTGAACAGCGTCAGAAGCTGTGAGAGAATCAAGCCGCCCACGATCGTGTAGCCAAGCGGCTGGCGGATCTCCGAGCCGGCTCCAGTGCCGAGCATCAGCGGCACGCCACCAAGCAGTGCCGCCATTGTGGTCATTAGAATGGGACGGAAGCGCAACAGACAGGCTTGATAGATCGACTTCTCCGATGAGAGCCCTTGGGTGCGCTCGACTTCGAGCGCGAAATCGACCAGCATGATGCCATTCTTCTTCACGATGCCGATCAGAAGAATGATGCCGATCATAGCAATAACGCTGAGATCGACATGCACGGTCATCAGCAACAGCAGGGCACCGATACCTGCCGAGGGCAATGTCGACAGGATCGTGATCGGATGGACGATGCTCTCGTAAAGAACGCCGAGGATAATGTAGATGACCACCAGCGCCGCTGCGATCAGGATCACCTCGCCCGACAGCGCCGACAGGAAAGCGCTGGCGTTGCCCTGGAACGAGGTGGCGAGCGATGCCGGCTTGCCACTTTCCTGCTCGATGCGGTGAATGGCGGCAACGGCATCGCCGAGTGCCGTGCCGGGCGCAAGATTGAACGAGATCGTCGTCGACGGGAACATGCCCTGATGGTTGATCACGATCGGAGCCGCCGTGATCCCGCTATTGGTCACGGCGCTGAGCGGCACCTCCTGTCCCGCCGAAGAGCTCACATAGATGTTGTTGAGAGCGTCGGGGCTCGTTTGGAATCGTGGGTCGACCTCAAGCACCACGTGATACTGATTAAGCGCGGTATACATGGTCGAGACAATGCGTTGCCCGAAAGCATCATCCAGCGTGTTATCAACGGTGGCCGGCAAAATGCCGAAGCTTGACGCCACCTCTCGATTGACCGTCACATTCAGACGCGGCCCCGCGTTCTCCTGGTCGGTAGTGACGCCGGTAATTCCAGGAACGCCTTTGAGCTTGTCGAGAAAATAGGCCGACCAATGATTAAGCTCGTTCGAATCCGCATCGCTCAAAGTGTACTGATACTGAGTCTTTGAGAGCCGGGCGCCGACTGTAATGTCCTGCGCAGCCTGCATGTAAAGCGTGATGCCCGGAATAGCGGCGAGCGTGGTTTGCAATCGCCTGATCACCTGATCGGCATTGGCGTGACGTTGATCACGCGGTTTCAAGGCAATGAATACGCGTCCCTGATTCAGCGTTGATGTTCCGCCACCGGCGCCAATTGAAGCGCCGACGGAGTCCACGGCCGGATCCTTCAGCACGGTATTGATGATGGCTCCTTCGCGCTGGACCATGGCATCGTAGGAGATGTCCTGTGCCGCCTCGGCGATACCAAAGATCAGTCCGGTATCCTGCTGCGGGAAAAAACCCTTCGGAATCACGTAATAGAGGTAGCCGGTGACCGCGATCGTCCCGATCATGATCATCAGCGTGGCCAGGCGGAAGCGAAGGGCGATTTTGAGGCCGTGCTCATAGGCCTTGAGCAACCCGTCAAAGCCGCGTTCGAAGAATCGATAGAGCCAACCGTGCTGTTTCGCTTCGGCTTTGAGCAGCCGGGCGCACATCATCGGCGTGAGCGTGAGCGAGATAATGAGCGAAAGCACCAATGAAACGCTCACCGTAATGGCGAATTCCTGAAATAGCTTGCCGATGTAGCCACCCATCAGGAACAAAGGGATGAACACTGCGATCAGCGACAACGTGATTGAGACGATTGTGAAGCCGATTTCCTGCGAACCCTTCAGTGCTGCTTGCATCGGGCTTAAGCCGCTTTCGATATGACGCACGATATTTTCGATCACCACGACCGCATCGTCGACCACGAAGCCGATTGCGATCGAAAGCGCCATCAATGAGAGATTGTCGAGGCTGTAGCCCAACTCGTAAAGAACAGCGAACGTCCCGATCAGGGACAATGGCACGGTGATTGCGGGAATCACCGTGGCCCAGAAATTGCGCAAGAATATGAAAATCACCATGATGACCAAGGCGACCGTGAGCATCAACGTGAATCGCACATCGGCTACCGATGCACGGATGGTCTGCGTCCGATCGGAAACGACATTGATTTTGACGGCCGGCGGCAACGAGGCTTGCAGCTGCGGCATCAGCGACTTGATGCTGTCAACGGTCTTGATCACATTGGCGCCGGGCTGGCGTTGGATAGCCAAAATGACCGCACGGTGATTGTCGTACCAGCCCGCAAGCAAATCGTTCTCCGGCGCTTCGATCACCTTGCCGATGTCGCGGATGCGCACCGGTGCTCCACTGCGGTAGGCGACGATCAGATTGGCGTAGGCGTCCGGTTTGAGCAGCTGATCGTTGGTGTTGAGCGTGTAGCTCTGCTGCGGGCTGTTCAACGTGCCTTTTGGCGGATCGACGTTCGCCTGGGCGAGTACGTTGCGGACGTCTTCCAGCGCGATGCCGCGGTTGGCAAGCGCCTGCGGATCGACCTGAACGCGAATCGCTGGCTTCTGCTGGCCGCCGATGCCAACCAGACCTACGCCTGAGATCTGCGAAATTTTGGGCACCAGAATATTTTCGGCATAGGCGTCGACCGTCGTCAGCGGCAGCGTGTCCGAGGTCAAGCCAAGCACCAGGATCGGCGTGTCGGCGGGATTAACCTTGCGAATGGTCGGCGGATAGGGAATGCCCACTGGAAGATAAGGGCTTGCGGCATTGATCGCCGCCAACACGTCGGTCGCGGCACTATCGATGTCGCGGCTAAGATTGAATTGGACCGTGATCTGGGTGAAGCCAAGCGCGCTGGCCGAGGTCATCTGCGTGACGCCCGGAATCTGCGAGAACTGCTGCTCGAGCGGCGTCGCCAGCGATGACGCCATGGTCTCCGGATCCGCACCCGGCAGCTGCGCCGTCACCTGAATGGTTGGATAGTTCACGTTCGGTAGCGCCGCGACCGGCAGCAACCGGTAAGTGACAAGCCCGCAGAGCAGCAGGCCGACCATCAGCAGCGCCGTCGCGATCGGGCGATGAATAAATGCCGCGGAGATATTCATGGGATTTCCTGTTCTACCGAGCTCTGTAAGTCGGCTTGCTCCGCTTCCTGCCCATGCAGCTCCCGCACGTGCGTGCCGGCTACCAGTCGATATTGACCCTCAACCACGATTTTTTCATTGGCCTGAAGACCGGAGTCGATCAGTGCCTGTCCTTCGCTGATCTGCGACACGACAACCGGACGCGTCTGCACCGTTTCATCGGAACCTATCACCCATATGTACGAGCCGTTCGGCCCCTGTTGCACGGCTGAAGCCGGAATAGTCATGCCGTCATGCCGCGTCTCGAGAAGAAGCCGCGCATCAATGAGTTCGCCTGGCCAGAGCATCCTCTTGGCGTTGGGAAAACTTGCGCGCAGCCGGATTGTGCCGGTGGTCTGGACGATCTGATTATCAATCAGATCAAGCTTGCCTTCGTCCAGCTTGGTCTTGTCATCCTGGCTATAAGCTTCAACGGTGAGCGGCCCCTGCGCCATCTGTTGCTGAATTTCTACGAAGTCGGTTTGCGGCAGCGAGAAGAACAACGAGATCGGCTGGATTTGCGTTAAATCGACAAGGCCGTTGGGATCGGTCGGGTGAATGATGTTGCCGATGTCAATTTGACGAATGCCGACCACGCCGTCGATTGGTGCCGTTAAATTTGTGTAGCTTAAATTCGTCCGAGCCTGCTCGATCACGCCTTCATCGGATTTCACCATGGCCTGAAGCTGCGCGAACTGCGCATTCTGGGTTTCAACGAGCTGCGTGCTGGCGTAGCCTTTTTGCTGAAGCGACGTGTATCGATCCAGATTGGCTTTGGCATTGACGAGTTGCGCCTGATCGCGGTCGCGGTTCGCGATCGCCTGATCGAGTTGTGCCTGGTATGGGCGTGGATCGATCTGCGCTAAAAGATCGCCTTGATGCACCGTCTGTCCCTGATTGAACGCGATCTTGACGATCTGCCCGGTGATCTGACTGCGGACAATGACATTGTTGTAAGCGATGACTGTTCCGACGCCGCGCAAATAAATCGGCACGTCGCCCTGGTGCACCGTTCCGGCGACGACGGGAACCGCGGGCGGTGGAACAGCGGGTTGCCCTGTTTCGGTAGCGGCGCGCAGGTGCTCACCGGCCAACGCAACGCCGCCTACTGCGATCAGCGCGGCAACGATAACGATTAATTTCGTGCGCATGTGTCGCCCTCGTTTTCTTTCAGCAACCGGGTGGGATCGTGCCTACAGTCGTTGAGCCCATCACGGCGCCAGAGCTGCTGGTGGTCGCGCCAGCACACAACGGCATTGAGCCGTTAGACATCGGAACAGTGATCAATGGGCTGACGCCAGCGCTGTCGATTTCGGTCGAGCCGAGCGGAATCGTTCCGCCGTTCAAAGTAAAGTTCGAACTGGGTCCCATCGTCGAGAGCGGCGACGCCGTGCCAGTTGACGTTGCAGTGTTGACCGACGCACCCGGCGACGCGCAAACCGAAGTCGTCGTCGAGCCGAATCCGCCGTCAAAGGTCGAGCCCATGGTTGTTGACATCGAACCCGTGCCCGGTGCGCTCGATCCGGTTATGCCGGAAGACATTCCCGAATAGGCTGCGGACCCGCTCGCGTTGCAGTTCGAAAGTGGCGCGGGGCTCAAGCCGCCGGGATCGATCTCGGTCGCACCCAGCGAAATACCAGTGCCACTGTTTGATCCATTGGCAGCGCTCGAGCCGGGTATGCCCAGCGGAGACGTTAAGCCTAGGCCCGACGGAGTCATCACGCTTTGCGCATGCACTACGGTACAACCGAACAGGATGACAGCTGCTATAAGGGGCAAAACTCTCATGGAGGTCCTCCTCCGTCTCGGGTAACCCGCCCTCCTCAAGTAACGTTTCTGAGGAGGGCGAGACCTGCAATGAACACTTACTCGCCGGCACCGTAGAAATCGCCCTGACGAGCCTCGTTCAGCTCCTGAGTGGTCGGTTGCTGCACAACGGTATTGCTGGGCGCGTAATAGTCGCCCTGCTTGATCTCGTTGAGTTCCTGGGGAGTCGCGTGCTGCACGACTGTCTGGGTCGGGGCGTAGTAATCCCCTTGCTTGATCAGGTCCGTCGATTGCGCGAAGACCGGCGCCGGAACGAACGCCGAAAGCCCTGCGATGACGAACATCTTGCTGAGCATTTTCATTTTCGATCTCCTTAGTTGTCGTTGACGCATTGTGCGACACGACGTTCGAGGTTGTGACGACTTCGCCGTGTCATTTCGCGGCACGCGCTTTCCGTCGTGATTGAAAATAAACTGAGGGGTCGCGGGTACAATTAAATAGCGATTCAGAAGATTAAATTCGATTTCATGAGGCGCGATTTAAGACGACAAAGCACACACTCTGCAGGCTTTTTCGCCGCATGTGCGGAACGATCAATTCATGCTGTTGCCCGCACGCAATCCAGTCTAAAAGAGATAAATTGGAGTCGTTGGTGCAGTTATTTTGACCGGCTTCTGACGAAACGCTGCCGCACCGAAATCGCGAAGAATGGCGATTTCGCTATAAGTCCTTTCGACCAACCATACCGAGACCAAAGACAGCCATTGGCGGAGGCCCATTGTTTCAATCTGCTGCTGCACGATCCCGCCGGGATTACCCTTCGCGGCGAGCGCGAGAACGATGACTGAAAATCGGAAGAGTGTGATCAGTATCTCGGTCATGATGCCCTAAATCTTGCACGTGCTTACTCGTTTCGGACTGGCTCCTTTGATTGCAAAGATAAGGGATAGGCACGGCTTGATAACCGGTGCAATTACGAACGGAGCGTTCTATAAAATTGAAGGAACGCGCGTCCGCCCGTTTTCCATGCTTGTGCCGTTCAACTGCAATCTGACCGCGAGCGGGCGAAAATGCGGCGTCCCGAGGACTCAACTGATGCGCGGCGGCTCGATGCCGCACGCGTCTCAAATCGCGACGTTACAAACTCTGTGCGACCATAGCTCTCCCGGCACATTTCCGTGATTCGCGAAGCAGAGAATTGATGAAGACGCACACAGTGTTGGCCGCGGTGTTGCTGATGCTGGGACCTGCGCCGGCAACAGCGACGGTGAGGATCGCAAACGACACCGGGGGACAGATCGGTCCCTACCTCGCAAAATATCGCACGTTGAGAGCCTCAGGCGAACGCGTCGAAATCGACGGCACCTGCGCGTCGGCATG
>JBKPIZ010000239.1:0-2580 GCA_046730495.1 Pseudomonadota bacterium | reverse complement strand
GCGCTTTTGGCTTTGTGATAAATATTTTGCAGGCTAGGGGAGGAGAAAATGATGCGTGTGCTTTTAACAGCCACTGCGATTACCTTTGCGGTTTGGGCCTTTCCCGCTTTTGCGCAAGGCGGCGGTGGTTGCTCGGAGTGGTGTCGCGATAATCGTTGCAATGGCGGGTACATGTCCGGCAACGCGCCACGGTGCATGATTGCGTGTGTCGAGGCGTGTCAGAAGAAACACAAGTCAGAATAGACTTAGCGCGTTGGGATGTCCGTTAAATGCCAAAAGCGGACCAGGTGCGCCGCAACAAATTGCCAGCTACTCGATCGCCGCGGCGGCGGCTGTGTGGATCCGGTGTTCGAGGAAGAAGCGCAGCATTTCCCGCGTGGCGTCCGGTCCTCGCCGATCAGTGAATGAGCCAGCTGGGCTGCCCCCCGACCATGCGTGGCCCGCTCCATGGATTTGCCAGTGCTCAAAGATTGCGCGCCCATTCGGGTCGGTATGGATCGTGCGAGTATAGGCATGTCCGCCGGGGACCCGACCACGATGCACTGTCTTTCGCAAATTCGTGGTTCTCACCGACCGCGCGATGACATGATCTCCGTTGCGAGGATTCACCGTGGTGTCGCGATCGCCGTGAAACACGATGGTCGGGACCGGAGCGCCGTTGCGAAAAAGGGAAATGTGGCTCGAGTCCAAAGGATCTCCAAAATCACCTTGCCGCATAGCGACGAACGCTGACGGAAGGTCGTTGGCCGCCCCACAGGCCAATCCAGAATGAACGCCGATTGCCGCATACAAATCGGGGTACGTCGCGCCCATGACGGCGGCCGCGGCGGCTCCGGCTGATAGTCCACCAATGTAGACGCGCTGCGGGTCGACCGAATACTGGCGCATGACCTGGCGGGTTATACCGGCGATCAGCGAAGGCTCGCCTTGACCGCGCCTCTGGTCAGTCGGTCGAAACCAATTCCAGCACTTCGCCGGATTTGCCTCGCTTGGCTGGGCTGGATAGACGACGAGGCAGGTCTGTTCTTCGGCGATCAGGTTCATGCGCGTGCCAGCGGCGAAATCGTCCGGCGATTGAGTGCAGCCGTGCAGCATGACGATCAACGGGGTCGCCCGTCCCTGATAGCGACTGGGGATGTAGAGCTTGTAGGTACGGGTTCCGGTCGGGTTGCTGTAGGTCCCTTCAATGTACTTTCCGCCCGGCGGCACAATGTCCGGCCTCGATATTGGGCCGGACGGCATCAAGCCTTCATTTTTTAGATTGGAGCGAGACATGTTCAGCAGGGCCGCCGAGTGCGCGCCGAAGAGCGAAGGGCCCGTCTCGTCAATGGCCTCGGCGGTGCCGTCGATGATCGGCCCGGCAAGAGCGGGATCACCAGCTTCGCCGGCGCTCATATCCCGAGCGGTCTCACCTCGGAACATACGCTGAAGGAGCGCGGTGGCTTCCGTGATCTGGCCCGCGCGCGTGAGGCGCGTAGCTTCGAGCATTATATCCGGTTTCAACATGTCGTTTATCTCTCAGGGTCGGAACAAGAGCTTTCTCTTGTTTGGAAATGACGCCGAATCCAACGCCACGCGGTGTCACCGCATCCTGTCGGTCAGCACATCTTTGACCGCCGGACTGGCGTGGAAGGATCCGAGCACGCTAACTGACGCGATGGTGGCGCGCGCAAGCTCCGGCGTGACGTCCGGAGCGATGCTGGCAAGGCCCAGCACATGGATTTCCAGCATTTCTCCGGATCGACGCGCCGCTTCGAGATCTTCGCGACTGTAGTGACGCAGACCAAGATCCAGCCTCTTGCGGACTGTGCACTGCCTAACAACGTCGGCGTGCCGTTCGAGCTGATTGCGAATTGCGGATCGAATGAAATCGGTCCGGTTCGAGTAGAAACCCTCCTGCACCATGAGGTCGATTTGCCCGAGGTCAACGTGACCGAGATTGATCGTGACCTTCTCGCTGTCAGCAGGTTTTGGGCGGAATTGATGCACACCCATATTCACCATCCGAATGCCATCTACCTGGATGGTAGATGGATGGTCGCGACGCATTGCGCAAGGGGGCAAGGATGGGCGTAACGAGGGCATTTAACGCCTGCTGCCAGCCCTTCACTTCTATGAGCTTATCGCGAAGCGCATCTTGAAGCCGCAAAGTGGCGAGTGCGGTTCTGAGCTGGCCGCCATATCTCAATTGGGTCAAAAGCATAGATCGGATTGGCGCTCGTTGATGTCCGCTTTAACCCCAAAAGCGGACATTCGACCGGGCTTACGGAGCCCCTATTATCCTTGATCTCGGCGCAACAGCTCCGGCAGCTTGCCGACGCTCGCCGTGTGCGCCGCGTTAGGACTGTTTGCGGCGTGTGTCCAACGCCTCTAACAGGTCGGCGTAAGTCTTGTACCCGGTGATCTCAGCGGCAGCAGTTTCGGCAGCGTTGCCCGCTTGGTCCAAGACTGCAAAATAGTTCTCATCATCTGCTTCGTCGGTCGCTTCCGCTGCGTTAGTCGCAGCGTTGAAGATGCGGTAGCGGGCAGCCTCTTGCCGCGCCTCCCAGGCTTTATCGGCCTTCGTCCTGTCGTCGCTCA
>JBKPIZ010000238.1:0-9630 GCA_046730495.1 Pseudomonadota bacterium | reverse complement strand
CTCATAGCCGCCGCGCGGACCGCGAATGCCTTTCAGGATTCCGCAGCGAACCAGCGCCTGCAAGACAGGTTCCAGATGCCGTGGAGGCAAGCTGTGCCGCTCCGCAAGCGTTTTTGCGGAAATCGGCTTTCCTTGCTCCTGCGTCGCGACGTCAATAACCGCGGCGACGGCCAGAACAGCTTTACGTGGCAATAAGGGCATTGAACGGAAGAAACGTTATGCAACGGGAATTGGTTCAAGGGTGCGGGTAACAATCTCGCGCTGCCTCGTCGCACGCGCGGCGCCGCTCAGGCGTATTTGAACTCGTGAATTTGAACTTCGTTCTAGCCCGTTGAACCGAAACCGCCGCCTTCACGCCCGGTCGCGTCCAGGCGGCCCGATTCTACAATTTTGACGTGTATAATCGGGGCAATGATCATCTGCGCGATGCGGGTTCCCCGCGTAATTTCGAAGGTTTCCGCGCCCAAATTGACGAGTATCACCTGTATTTCACCCCGATAATCGGCGTCGATGGTTCCCGGTGAATTCAACACGGTGACGCCGTGGCGAAGCGCAATGCCCGATCGTGGACGGATCTGACCTTCGTGCCCGAGCGGCAAAGCAATGGCGATTCCGGTCGGGATCATCGCGCGCTCGCCCGGCGCAATCGTAATCGGAGCGCTCGCGGGCACGGCGGCGACGAGATCGAGTCCGGCGGCGCGATCGGTTTGGTAAGCTGGCAGCGGCAGATCGGCCGCGTGTGGCAAGCGCAGGATGCGAAGCTCGGCGCTCATCGCCTGTCCCCGTCGAGCGCCACAGCAATGCGTTCGACCAGCGTCCGCGCGACCTGATCCTTGGCTTGCGGCGGCCATGATTCGACACCGCTTGCTGTGACCAGATGGACAGTGTTCACGTCACCGCCCATGACGCCGCTTTCGGCGGAGACATCATTGGCGACGATCCAGTCGGAGCCTTTTTTCATCCGCTTTGCCTGCGCATTGGCAACGACATCGTCGGTTTCCGCGGCAAAGCCCACGACCAGGCGCGGGCGCCCGGACGTGCGGTGGGCGACGCTGGATAGAATATCCGGGTTCTCCGTCAGTTTGAGCGCCGGCGTCCGTCCCGCCTGTTTCTTGATTTTGCTTGCGCTTTCGCTTTCGCTGCGCCAGTCGGCCACGGCGGCGGCGAAAATGGCGGCATCCGCGGGAAGCGCGGCTTCAACCGCTTCGAACATCTGCTGAGCGGTCTCCACCTTGACGACGGCCACGCCCGAAGGGTCCGGCAAATTGACTGGGCCACTGACCAGAACGACAGCGGCGCCTGCCGCCGCGGCCGCTGCTGCGATGGCATGACCCTGCTTGCCCGAGGATCGATTGGCAATGTAACGCACCGGATCGATCGGCTCGTGGGTCGGACCGGAGGTGACGACTATGCGTTTGCCGGCGAGCGCGGCGCTGCGCCGCAAGATGCTGTCGGCGGCGGCAGCGATCTCCAGCGGCTCAGCCATTCGCCCAAGTCCGGCTTCGCGGCGTTCTGCCATCTCCCCGGCATTGGGGCCTACGACGCGCACGCCGTCGGCGGTCAGCTGCGCCAGATTGCGCGCGGTTGCTTTGGCCGCCCACATGCGCGGATTCATCGCCGGCGCGATCAGGATCGGTCGGTCCGTCGCGAGCAGAACCGCGGTCGCCAGGTCGTCGGCGTGACCACCCGCCATTTTGGCGAGAAGGTCGGCAGTCGCCGGCGCCACAACGATGAGATCGGTATCGCGGGCAAGCCGGATGTGACCGACGTCGAATTCGCTCTGCGGATCGAACAGATCGATGAAAGCGCGCTCGCCGGAAAGCGCGCCGACGGCAAGCGGCGTGACAAAATGCTGTGCGGCCGCGGTGAGGATGCAGCGCAGCCGTGCCCCGCGCTCCTGCAGGCGCCGGATCAGGTCGAGCGATTTATAGGCGGCGATGCCGCCGCCGATGACAAGAAGAATGCGCGGTCCGTCTTCGCTCGTCGTCGCAGTCCTTTGTTTTGACGATGCGGCAGGCGTGAGCCCGTCGGCGGCGCCGCGGTCGGTTTCCGCCGCGGCTTCGCGCAAGATCACCCGGACCTCGTCCTCCATGGATCGGCCGTGGCGCGCCGCACGTAGCCGCAGCAGCCTCTTCAGCGTGTCGTCCAGTTGGCGAACAGTCAGGCTGGCCAAAAGAGGTCCCCTTACTGAGGGTTTTACCTTATTCAGCCAAAACTTAACACCGCGGTGCTCGCATTGCAATCAATGCAATCAAGGCGATGCAATCAGTGGCGCAGGGCGAACCACAGCAACAGCGCCGCGATGATCCACAGCGCCGCGATCATCCAGCGGCCGCGCCGGGCTTCGGTCTTGTCGAGCTCGGCGATGGTCTGCGGCGACAGCACGAGCCCATCGCGCGTCATTTCATCGAGCTGATCGAGCACGCGGGCACCGCGGCTTAAGAGACCTGGCGCATTGCCGACGAAACGGCCGAGTTCGGCCGCGCCGAGCGCGGCGCTTTCGAGTTTACCGGCCGCGCCGAGGTGGCGCTCGATCCATTCGCGCACGACGGGCTCTGCCGTGCGCCACATGTCGAGCTTGGGATCGAGCGCGCGCGCCACGCCCTCCACCACGACCATGGTTTTTTGCAACAGCAAAAGTTCCGGCCGCGTGCGCATATCGAACAGGCCGGTGACTTCGAACAACAGCGCCAGCAACCGGGCCATCGAAATGTCTTCAGCGGTACGATTGTGAATCGGCTCGCCGATGGCGCGGATCGCCTGCGCGAAATCCTCGATCGAATGCCGCGTCGGCACATAGCCGGCTTCGAAATGAACCTCGGCGGTACGGTGATAGTCGCGCGTGATGAAGCCATGCAGGATTTCGGCGAGAAACAGGCGTTCTTTGATCCCAAGCCGCCCCATGATGCCGAAATCGACCGCGATTAGCCGGCCCTCATCATCGATGAACAGATTTCCGGGATGCATGTCGGCGTGAAAGAAGCCGTCGCGTAGCGCGTGGCGCAGGAAAGTCTGAATAAGCGCGCGCGCGAGCTGCACCAAGTCGAAGCCCTTGGCCTGTAGCCGCGCCCGGTCTGACAGCGGCGTCGCGTCGATCCATTCCAGCGTCAGCACTTCCTTGCTGGTGCGGTCCCAATCGACTTCCGGGACGCGAAACTCCGGATCGGCCTTGGTGTTTTCCCCCATTTCGGAAAGCGCCGCCGCTTCCAGACGAAAATCCATCTCCACCATTACCGTGCGGCGCAGCGTCTCGACGACCTCGACCAGGCGCAGTCGGCGAGCCTCGGCGGAGGCGTTCTCGGCGTGCTGGGCGGCAAAGGTGAATGCGGCGAGATCGGCGTGAAACCGGCGCTCGACGCCGGGGCGCAAGACTTTTACGGCGACAGCGCGCGTGCCGGTCGCGGTGGCGACCGTGGCCCGATGCACTTGGGCAATCGAAGCGGCGGCAACCGGCGGGCCGAAGGTCGCGAATACCGACCCGACCGGCCGATCGAAGGACGCGGCGAGCGCCGCCTCCGCTTCGGCTTGGGAGAAGGGCGGCATGCGATCCTGTAAGCTCTCAAGGTCGCGCGCCAGCGCGGCGCCGACTACGTCGGGTCGCGTGGCGAGAAATTGCCCGAGCTTTACATAGCTCGGGCCGAGCTTGGTCAGCGCCGCCGAGAGCCGCGTCTCTGCCGGACCTGTACTGCGCCGCTCCAACAGCCGCGCCATTCGTATCAGCGGGCGCGCTCCGACCGGCGCCACCACCGGATCGACGATGCCGAAAACGCCTTCGCGGGCGAACACGAAGCCGGCGCGGGCGAGCCGAACGAGATGCGCAGGAGCCGAGATCACAAACGCCAGCCGGAGTGCAACGTCACGATGCCGCCGCTCATCGCCTGGAACGAAACGCGGGCAAAAGCTGCCGCGCGCAACATCGCGGCGAAGGCTTGCGGCTTGGGAAAGCGGCGGATGGATTCCACCAGATAGCGGTAGGATTCGGCGTCTCCGGCCACGACCCGGCCCAGTGCCGGAATGACGTTGAACGAATAAAACTCGTAAAGCCGGTCGAGGGCAGGAACATCGACAGAGGAGAATTCCAGGCAGACAAATTTGCCGCCGATCTTGAGCACGCGGAAAGCTTCGGCCAGCGCGCGTTCGATGCGCGGCACATTGCGGATGCCGAAGGCAATCGTCGCCGCATCGAAACTGCGGTCAGCAAAGGGCAGCGCCTCGGCATTGGCCTCGGCGAATGTAACCACGGCTTCGCCGCCGTGCATCGCCGCGCGCTGGCGGCCGACTTCAAGCATATCGGGATTGATATCGCAGACAGTGACACGGGTCTGCGCGCCGCCGGCCTCGATGATGCGAAAGGCGATGTCGCCGGTGCCGCCGGCGATATCGAGCACCGCAAATGGCGCCTGCCTTGGCGGATTGACCGCCGTCACCAGCACGTCCTTCCAGGCCCGATGCAGCCCGAGCGACATCAGGTCGTTCATCAGATCGTAGCGGCGCGCGACGCTGTGAAAAACGTCGTTGACCAGCGCCTGCTTGGCCGCAAGCGGCACCCGTTTGGAGCCGAATTGGGCGGTTTCCGTCATCGCTGCCGACCTCGCTGCGCAACCATAGCGCGGCCCGCCGGAGCAGGCTATGTCTTTGAAATTAACCACGTTGCAGCGGCGGCCTTAGATCCAGCTATGCCCGAGCTTCCGGAAGTGGAAACGGTCCGCCGCGGCCTCGAAGCGGCCATGGACGGCGAACGCATCGCGCGCGTCGAGGTTCGGCGGCCCGATTTGCGCTGGCCGCTGGCGAAGGATTTTGCGCAACGGCTCCAAGGCAAGTGGGTGACCGGCGTCGGCCGTCGCGCCAAATATCTGCTGGTCGATTTATCGTCGGACGACGTCCTTATCATGCATCTCGGCATGTCCGGATCGTTTCACGTCTTTCTCGATAAAAAACCCGAGGACAAACGGCTCGGCCGTTACTATCACGAGCGCAGCAAGCATCTTGCCCACGATCACGTCGTCTTCCATTTGGCGTCCGGCGCGAGCGTGACCTTCAACGACCCACGCCGCTTCGGTTCGATGAAGCTTGTTGCGCGCGAAGAGCTCGATGGTGAGTCGCTATTGCGCGGGCTTGGTCCTGAGCCGCTCGGCAATGCCTTTGACGCCGCGATGCTGGCGGAGGCTTGCCGCGGCAAAAAGACGAGCCTTAAAGCGGCATTGCTCGATCAGCGCGTCGTAGCTGGGCTGGGCAACATTTATGCCTGCGAGGCGCTGCACCGCGCCCACTTGTCGCCGAAGCGACGGGCGTCGACGCTTGCCGAGCGCGACGGCGGACCGACCGAACGCGCGATGCGGCTGGTCGACGGGATCCAGGCGGTGCTGACGCAAGCGATCAAGGACGGCGGCTCATCGCTGCGCGATCACCGTCTCACCGACGGCGAGCTCGGCATGTTTCAGCATCACTTCCGCGTTTACGATCGCGCCGGCGAACCCTGCCGGACGACGGGCTGTGGCGGCACAATCAAGCGCATCGTCCAGAACGGTCGCTCGACCTTCTATTGTCCGGTGTGTCAGAAGTGAGTTTTTTGCGGGGAAATCCATGAGCGAGAACGTCATTGTCGAGACCCGCGAGCGCGTCGGCCTAATCCGGCTCAACCGCCCGCAAGCGCTCAATGCGCTCAACAGCGCGTTGATGCGCGAACTTGCTCAGGCGATCGACAGGTTCGAGGCCGACAACAATATCGGCTGTATCGTCATCACCGGCTCCGACAAGGCTTTTGCCGCCGGCGCCGACATCAAGGAAATGGCCGGCAAGACTTTTACCGACGCCTTCCTCGGCGATTTCATCGGAACGTGGCATCGCGTCGCCGATGCACGCAAGCCGGTCGTCGCTGCGGTCGCCGGATTTGCGCTCGGCGGCGGTTGCGAGCTTGCCATGCAATGCGATCTCATCATTGCCGCCGACAATGCCAAATTCGGCCAGCCAGAGATCAAGCTTGGCATCATTCCCGGCATCGGCGGCACTCAGCGCCTGACCCACGCGGTGGGCAAAGCAAAAGCCATGGATTTGATCCTGACCGGACGGATGATGGACGCGCAGGAAGCCGAGCGCGCCGGTCTTGTGGCGCGCATCGTGCCGGTGCAAAGCCTGCTCGACGAAGCAATCAAAGTTGCCGCGACCATCGCGGCGATGTCGCTTCCTTCGGTGCTGGCGGCAAAAGAGGCGGTCAATCGCGCCTTCGAGACTCCGCAGGCCGAGGGCGTACGCTTCGAGCGGCGGGTGTTTCACTCGTTGTTCGCGACGCGCGACCAGATGGAGGGCATGGCGGCCTTCATCGAGAAGCGGGTGCCGAAGTTCGAGAACAAATAAGCTTTTGCATCATCAATGGGAGGACACTGACATGCCGAACCACCTTCGCTTCTCGAATCCGGATGCCATGCCAAGCCGCCGGGCTACAGCCATGTCGTGGAAGTCACCGGGCCGGGACGCCTGGTTTATTTTGCCGGCCAGCTCGGCATGGATAAATCCGGCAAGATGGGCGCCAATATCCGCGAACAGATGGAGCTGGCGTTTGAGAACTTAAAGGCCGCGCTGGCCTCGGTCGGCGCCACCTTCGACCACGTCGTCAAGGTCAACAATTATATCGTCAATATCGGCGCCAATATCGCGCTGTTCCGCGAAGTACGTGATAAGTAAGTCAACACTGCCGCTCCGCCGGCCAGCACCACGATCGGCGTGCCAGAGCTGGCGCGCCCGGGCGCGTTGTTCGAGGTCGAGGCGGTCGCGATATTGCCCGCCAAATGAGATCCGCTTCGCGCAAATAAACGGCAACAGCTTGCGCGGACCATTTCGCGCAGTTGGAGCGGTTGTCGTTCGAGATCGCTCGTGCAGCTCTATAACAAATAATCGGCTGGGCGTGCGCCCAGCGCAGAGATTCATATTCACATCTCGACACTCTGCCGCGCTTGGCGCATCCTGAGCGAGGCTTTAGCTCGATCACGCGCAGGCTACTTCATGAAGAAAATACCGAGTTCGAGGATGAGTTTTGTCCTGGTGCTGCTCGTCCTGCTTTTGCTTGCCGGCCTTCCGCTGGCGGTATGGCTCGACCTCAGCAACCTGGCCGACACCAATCTGCGGCGCCAGGCAAGGGACCTCAATTCTGTCATTAGCAGCGTGCGCGGCTACTATGCTGCGAATGTTGTCGGCAGGGTTCTCGCCTCTCCGGGAACCACCAAAGTCGTGCACAATTACCAGGAGGTTCCTGGGGCGATACCGATTCCAGCAACGCTGTCGCTTGAGCTCGGCAGGGTGATCAGCGAGCAGCAGCAAAACATCACATATCGATTCGTTTCGGACTATCCGTTCAAAAATCGTCCGGTGCACACGCTCGATTCATTCGAGACCGACGCGCTCAGCACACTGCGTCAAAATCCAAATCAGCAGCTTGCCCAGGTCTCGGCCACAGTCTTCAGCGATCAGGTTCGCCTGATCGCGCCGGTGCTCATGGGGCAGGCATGCGTGACCTGTCACAACTCGCATCCCGAAAGCCCAAAAACCGATTGGAAGGTCGGCGATGTCCGTGGCATCCAGGAAATAGCAATCGCCCAGCCGATCGGAAACAACGTCTTCGCGTTCAAATATCTGCTGGCGTATTTTGCGCTTATCGCCACGGTCGGGACGCTTTTCATTGCGCTCCAGCGGCGCCAGGCCGCCATCATCAATGGCATGAACGTCGAACTCGAGACGGCCAACGAATTTCTTGCGTCATTGTCAATGAAAATATCGCGATATCTCTCGCCGCAAATCTATAAAAGCATTTTTAGCGGTCAGAAGGACGTCACGATCAGCACCGAACGGAAGAAGTTGACGATCTTCTTTTCCGACATCAAGGATTTCACCGCTACCACTGAGCGGCTCCAACCCGAGCAGATCACCCACTTACTGAACGAATACTTCACCGAGATGTCGACCATCGCGCTGGCGCACGGCGGTACCGTCGATAAATTCGTCGGCGACGCCATGCTGGTGTTTTTCGGCGACCCGGAGACCAAGGGCGATGCCGAAGACGCGCGAGCCTGCCTTCGCATGGCGATCGAGATGCAGCATCGCATTGCCAACCTCAACGCCAAATGGCGCAGCGGCGGGATTGAACACCCGTTCCGCGTCCGCATGGGCATCAATACAGGTTTTTGCAACGTCGGAAATTTCGGCAGCAACGATCGCATGGACTACACGATCATCGGCGCTGAAGCGAACCTGGCCGCGCGTCTGCAGTCGATCGCCGAACCTGGGCAAATCATTATCAGCTACGAGACCTACGTTTTCGTCCGCGATACCATTGTCGCCCGCGCGCTGCCGCCGATCACGATGAAAGGCATCAGCCGCGAAGTCATTCCCTATCTCGTGAGCGGCGTGCTCGATGCCAGTGGCAAGAACGTCCAGGTATTCAGCGAGCACATGACCGGCTTGGACTTCTACTTCAACGCCAGCATGATCGACTCAAGCAAGGCGCCGCATATTCGCGAGCTCTTGCGGGATGCGCTGAAAGCTTTGGACGGCGGCTGACAATCCGCACGAAACACATGATTTGCCGCTGAGTCGCCGAGCCGCGGCTACGCCTCTATATTGTCGGTATGCTCAGCGACGACGAGCTTGAACGCTACGCGCGCCACATCGTGCTGCGCGAGGTTGGTGGACCGGGGCAGGCGGCTCTTCGCCGCGCGCGCGTGCTGGTGGTCGGCGCCGGCGGCCTTGGCGCGCCGGTGTTGCTCTATCTCGCCGCCGCCGGTGTCGGTAGGCTTGGCGTTGTCGATGACGATGTGGTTACGCTGTCGAATTTGCAGCGCCAAGTCATTCACGCCACGCCCGACATTGGCGCGCCGAAAGTCGAGACCGCGGCCGCGACCATCCGGCGGCTCAATCCGAATGTCACTGTGACACCGCACCATCTCCGGCTTGCCGCGAATAATGCTTTGGCGCTGGTCGAGGATTACGACATTGTCGCCGATGGATCGGACAATTTCGCCACACGTTATCTCGTCTCCGACGCCTGCTTTTTCGCCAAGCGGCCGCTGGTCACGGCCGCGCTTGGCACTTTCGACGGCACGCTGACCACGATCCGCGCGTTCGAGCGCGGCGCCGGCGGCACGCCCAATCCCACCTACCGCTGCCTGTTTCCGGAGGCGCCGCCCCCTGGCACTGTTCCGGCCTGCGCCGAGGCCGGCGTACTCGGCGCGCTTGCGGGCGTCGTCGGATCATTGATGGCGCTTGAGGTGATCAGGGAGATCGTCGGCTTCGGCGAGGGCATGGTCGGCCGGCTCCTGATGATCGATGCGCGCGCCATGCGCTTCGAGACGCTGCGTTACGCTTGGGATCCGGCCAATCCGCTCAATGGCGAGAAGCCGACGATCCGCGATCTGTCGGCGCATCAGTAACAGCGCGCCGCTTTAGCGCGCCTGACCGTGATAGACGCTGTTCGGCCGCATGTCGGTCGCGGAGGCCACGCGATTCGTCATGTTGAAAAAGCCAGCGACTGCGGCGATGTCCCACATGTCCCGATCGGAGAATCCGGCGCGCCGCAAGCGCGCGCGATCCTGCTCCTCAATGAGCCAAGGCTCGGCGGTGAGCTTGACGGCAAAATCGAGC